>JBEDIY010000107.1:0-84333 GCA_041173245.1 Bacteroidota bacterium
TTTGGGAAGGAGTATCAAGCATTAGATACCTTAAACAAAAAGGCTTATTTATTTTTTACAGTGTTACTATTTGGGTGTTGTATATTGTTGGAACCTGGGTAGGACTTAGTGCCACTGTTGGCACTGCTGGGCTTGGATTTAATGCAGCCCTTGCGGCACTTGCCTTTGGCAGTATTGGCATGATTGTAACCCCAGGTGGCATTGGCGCTTATGCGTATTTCATTGCTAAAATTGTTGAGAAAATGGGGGTTCCTTTTGAAATTGGATTTGCCAACGGAACCTTGCAATGGTTTGCACAATTTATTATCGTACTCATTGTTGGAAGCATCTGCTTACTTGTCTTACCTATTTATAATAAAAACAAGATTTCCCATGAAAGCAATTGAGGCCATTGAATTAAAGGAATTTAATCTAACAAGATTACTTACAGAGGTTGCGGCTTGGCGCGCAAAAGGTAAAACAGTGGCATTTACAAATGGCTGTTTTGATATACTACATGAAGGTCATATTGCATCATTAAGTGCAGCAGCAAAAGAAGCAGATTATTTAATTGTAGGACTTAATAGTGATAGCAGTGTAAAACAGTTAAAGGGAGATACCAGACCCATTAACAATGAGCAGAGCCGTGCCATTGTATTAAGAAACTTAGCAGTGGTAGATGCTGTTGTGATTTTTAATGAACAAACGCCACTCGAGTTGATTACCGCCCTTTTACCCGATGTGCTTGTTAAAGGAGGCGATTATACCACGGATCAAATTGTGGGTGCCAAAGAAGTGATGGCAGCGGGTGGTCGTGTAGTGATTAACCCGATTGTAGAAGGATTTTCTACAACTGGCACGATCCAACAAATCAAAGCGCATTTTTCATAAATAGCTATCTACCGATTAAGCCTTTTATTTCACCCAGTTGTGCCGATTCTTTAAGGTAGCGCTATTAGTTTTATTATGTTTATCCTACTTAATTGATTCCATTTTGAAAGAAAATAAAAAAATACTAAATCTCCTTACCCACTTAGTGGCTTGGATTTGTTTGTTTTCGGTACCCTACTTGGTTTTCTTTCCAAGGCTGCGTGAATTTAATATGAGCGATCATATGATGGCTAATGTTATTATCAATTACGTATTCATCATATTTTTTTATTATCTCAATACACAATATTTAGTACCCGCATTACTCATTAACAGAAAATGGTGGTTGTACATTTTATCTGTGGTAGTTTCATTAAACATCTATCTATTTGCGCCCAAACAGGTAGCTACCATTTTTGCAACACCTGAATACATCGAACAAAATGGCAACTATGTAGTAAACCCATCATTTAAGGGTGATAAAAAAATTACAAGAACACCCAGAAGGTCTAGAAGATTAGTAGACCCCTACAACACTGTTTTATTTTTATTGGTTTTATCTTTTGGAACATGCATATCAGTAACGCAGCGCTGGTTGAGCTCCGAACGAAATAAAAAAGAAACAGAAAACGAAAAATTAAATACGGAGCTGTCGTTTTTAAAATCGCAAATCAATCCACACTTCTTTTTTAATACACTCAATAATATTTACAGTTTAGCCATTGTAAAAAGTGAACAAACAGCCCCTGCCGTAATGAAATTATCGTCGATTATGCGGTATATATTATCTGAGACCCAAAAAGATTTTGTGCCGCTCAGCAACGAAATTGAGTTTACTAAAAATTACATAGAGTTGCAACAAATGCGATTAACTGATAAAGTAACGGTTGTATTTAATACAAGTGGCGTAACCGATGATTTACAAATTGCGCCCCTACTCTTTATTCCATTTGTAGAAAACGCCTTTAAATATGGCGTAAGTACAAAAGAAGCTACAACTATTGATATACAAATTCATGCAACGGGTAACCAGATTGAATTTAATGCAACAAATACAGTGGCTACGAACGTTTCATCCCATTTGGATAGTACGGGTATTGGCATTAACAATGCTAAAAGAAGGCTAGCGCTTTTATACCCGGGCAGTTATCAACTCAACATAAGCAACCAAGATAATTCCTATCAAGTTTCTTTAAAAATTAATAGCTAATTGAATGATTACATGCATTGCCATAGATGATGAACCGCTTGCGCTAAAAATTATTGAGGAATACTGTTCGAAAATATCTTTCTTACAACTCGTTCAAACATTTAGTGATACCGATGTGGCTTTCGCCTATTTAAAAGAAAATAAAGTAGACGCTTTGTTTTTAGATATACAAATGCCTGATATTACTGGCATAGAATTTTACAAAAACCTACCCAATAAACCAATGGTCGTTTTTACAACTGCCTATAAAGATTTTGCGGTAGAAGGATTTAATGCAGACGCCGTAGATTATTTATTAAAACCATTCGAATACGACCGCTTTTTAAAAGCAGCCTATAAAATTAAAGAATACACCGAGTTTTTAAGTGCGCAGGAAGTACAGCTCAATTCAATTTTTGTAAAGGTGAACTACGAGATTATGAAAATTAATCTGAAAGACGTAGACCTTATTGAAGCACTAGACGACTATATTAAAATTTATACAAAACCCAGCCCTGTTTTAACCTTAATGACCCTCAAGGGTATATTGGAAAAATTACCCCCTAAAGACTTTATAAGGGTGCACCGCTCCTATATTGTACCCATTTCTAAAATTGACCGGTTTAGTAAAAGTAAAATTTGGGTAGGTGAAAAGGAAATCCCTATTGGAAGTAGCTATGGCAGTGTCTATGATCAATTATTAGCGCACAGTCAGGCCAAATAATCGTGCCTTATATAAGAACCCCATTATAGCGCCACTTTTTTATACTTTTCTTAAGAGATAAGGGCTGTATTTACACGTTAGAAACTTGTAATTTAGCGTCATGAAAATGCGTTTTACCCTGATTGCAATTATTGGCACTACCCTACTTACAACGAGCTGCATGAATATCCTACATGCGCAAAGTGTTCCTAAAAATTGGCAAGCATTAGATCCTAGTGCCGATAAGGTATTAGGTATTAGTTTACAAAAAGCATACGACTTCCTGGGCAGCAAAAATAAAAAAGCCACCCCTATTATCATCGCAGTATTAGATTCTGGTATCGATACCACACACGAGGACCTGAAAAATATTTTGTGGACCAACACCAAAGAAATTCCGGGCAATGGTATTGATGATGATAAAAACGGATACATAGACGATGTGCACGGATGGAATTTTTTAGGGGGTAAAAATGGGCAAAGCGTTAAAAGAGCCCCAGATGAGCGTTCTAGAATTTACCACAAATACAAAGCAAAATTTTTATCCGCTTTATTGGATACCAATACTTTGAGTGTCTCGGACAAAGCGCTGTATGCTACCTGGAAAAAAACTGAAACCGAATTAAATTATAGCGACGAAGAAAAAGACCAATTAAAATATGTTGAAATGCTGGCGAGTGCTTTTAAAAAGCATGACAAAGTACTAAAACAAGAAATGAATGTAGTGAGCTACAATAGAGAAACACTCGCCAAGTTTATACCAACCAGTATTACAGGTAAGGAAGCCAAATTAGGACTCTTATCACTACACCGAATCATGCAATTAGATGAAAATGAATTAAACACGTATACCATTGCACAAATGGAAGAATATATCGATGGTAAAAACGTTGCATTTGGTGCCAAAGAAAAATTACCCAACGACGAAAGAACCATCATTGTTAGAGACAACTACTATAATTTTTCTGATGCCTTTTATGGCAACAATGATATTATGGGGCCTACGCCTAACCATGGCACACACGTGAGTGGAATTATTGCAGCGAGTAGAAACAATGGTGCCGGTATGGATGGTGTTGCTGATGCTGTAAAAATAATGATGGTGCGTGTTGTACCCGACGGTGATGAATACGACAAAGACGTTGCACTTGCTATTAGATACGCAGTAAACAATGGTGCTAAAATTATCAATATGAGTTTTGGAAAAGCCTACTCTCCCGAAAAATATTGGGTGGATAGTGCTGTTGCATACGCCGAACAAAAAGATGTTTTACTTGTACACTCGGCAGGTAATGAAAATTATAATTTAGATAGCACCACGGTATTTCCAAACAGTTATTTAACTACTTATAAAAAAAGCGCTGCTAATTTTATTACGGTGGGCGCCAGCAGTGACACCCTTATTACTGATGGAAATATTGCCGCAGATTTTAGCAACTACGGAAAACAAAATGTAGACCTTTTTGCACCAGGCGTAAAAATATATTCTACCCTACCTGGTGGAAACACCTATGGCAATCAAGATGGCACTAGTATGGCTGCGCCCATTGTTACTGGCGTTGCTGCACTCATTAAAACATACTACCCTAGTTTAACTGCCAAGCAAATAAAAACAATACTTGAAAAAACAGTATTCACACCAACAGCCACTGCGCCCTGTTTACAACCTGGCAATAGCAGCATCGCTGTTCCATTTAACACACTCTCAAAAACAGGCGGTATTGTAAATGCCTATAATGCAGTTGTTCTTGCAAACAGTATGGGCAATAAATAAGAAAGCCCCAACAAAAAATGCTGGAGCTCTCTATCTCGAAGGGGGTATAAAAAAATTACTTTGCAAACAAATGAACCGCAATTTGAACGTCTTTAGAAGGACCTGCGTATGCAATACCTAATAAAGTACGATCGATGCTAAAATATGCTTGACCAAAAAAGCCTTTTTCTGAAGCACTTCTGATATTTGAAGCGAAGCTTACTGGAACACCAACACCTTTAACATTTAAAGTTCCGTTGATGGTGCAAGCAGTGGCACTAGAATAATCTACAGAAGAAATCGTATAGGTTGCTTCTCCAAATTTAGCTACATCAAAAAAGTCAGCACTTTTTAAGTGACCCGCAAGTCTTTCACCTGCAGCGTCTGTTACTTTTAAATTAGCAAGGTCAATTACAAAAGAACCACCTACTAACTTACCACCTTCTACCTGAACGCTTCCACCTTTTACAGTAAAGGTACCGGTATGAAAATCGGCTGCTTTAGAGCCAATAAAGTCTACCCTGCTTTTATCTGACTGAACAGCTAAAGTAAGGGGCGCTTTCGGGTTTTTTGGGGCAACAAATGCTAAAGAACTCACTAAAAAAGCGGCTCCTAATAGCAAAAAGGATGTTTTTTTCATCATTGTATTGAATTTTAAGTGTTTATGCGATTAATTAAGGTAAAATTAAGGGTTTTAATGTAAAGCCGTTTCGCTTATCTTCGCAAAAATTTTTTGTATGAATCTTCATGAGTACCAAGCTAAAGAACTTCTTAAAAAGTACAACGTTCCAGTACAGGAAGGTGTAGCCGTAGAAACAGTAGACGCGGCAGCTGCAGCTTATGCCACTTTAAAGGCCCAAACCGGCAATAATTTTGCGGTAATTAAAGCCCAAATCCACGCTGGTGGTAGAGGCAAGGGTAAGGTGGTAGGAAATGAGCAGCGTGGTGTAGCAGTTGCTAAAAGCGAAGATGATGTAAAAACAATTGCGGATAATTTACTCGGAGGCACCCTAGTTACCATTCAAACTGGTGCTGCCGGAAAACTCGTTAATAAAATATTAATTGCACAGGACGTTTATTATCCTGGTCCTAACGAAGTAAAAGAATTTTACTTGTCTATCTTATTAGACCGCTCAAAAGGTATGAACGTGGTGATGTATAGTACCGAAGGTGGTATGGATATTGAAGAAGTAGCGCACAACACACCAGAAAAAATATTTAAAGAGTGGGTGCACCCAGGTGGTGGACTTCAGGGTTTTCAAGCACGTAAAATTGCTTTTAACCTAGGCCTATCTGGTGATGCTTTTAAAAACTGTGTAAAGTTTGTAACCAACCTTTACAATGCATACGTAAATCTAGATTGCGGAATGCTCGAAATCAATCCATTGTTTAAAACATCGGATGAAAAAATCATTGCGGTGGATTGTAAAATGAATATCGACGATAACGCACTAATGCGCCACGCCGATTTACTAGCTATGCGCGATGTATCTGAAGAAGATCCTACCGAAGTAGAAGCGGGCGAGTTTAACCTAAACTTTGTGAAACTTGACGGTAACGTAGGTTGTATGGTAAATGGTGCCGGACTTGCAATGGCTACCATGGATATGATTAAGTTAAGTGGTGGTGAGCCAGCTAACTTTTTAGACGTAGGTGGTACTGCGAATGCGCAAACAGTAGAAGCAGGTTTTAGAATTATCATGAAAGATCCAAATGTAAAGGCTATTTTAATTAACATCTTTGGCGGTATCGTTCGTTGTGACCGTGTTGCTGCTGGTGTTATTGAAGCCTTTAACAAATTAGGCAATATCAATATTCCGATCATCGTGCGTTTACAAGGAACCAACGCAGTAGAAGCTAAAAAATTAATTGATGAGAGTGGACTTAAAGTTCAATCGGCCATTCAGTTAAGCGAAGCCGCAGACCTTGTTAAAAAAGCAGTTGCTTAATAATTTTTCAGCCCTACATTTAAATTTAACGGGCTTCAAATTATCCTCTAATGATTTTAAAAAAGGCGTCGATATTCGACGCCTTTTTTATTGTGATTGTACAATGGGTTTTACTTCTGTAAGCGCGCTAAAAGTATATCGGAGTCCGGTTTTAACCTCAACGCATTCGTAACGTTTGCGGCGCAGTGGCCCTTTACAAAACACCCGGCCATTGTCTGTTACAAATAGTGAACCCTCTGTAATACCTGCTACCATTGAATATCCGGGCTTTTGCTTTTCGTTGTACCCGCGAAGTAACATTAACAATTCCGTTTCACCGCCTGCTGTAGCTGCAGGATTTAAAATAGATTTTTGAAGTGCTTTATCTATATCGGGCGGAAAAATTTGTTGCGCCACAAAATGTTGCAATAGCTGCCCGTAACAAAATTTCCATTCTTTACCATGCGCTTCTACACGGTTACTAAATTTTTCGAAAGTCAATAAATGTGCAAGCTCGTGTAAAAACGTAATGAGAAATTCGTACTTATTTAAATTACCATTGATACTAATGCGGTGGTTGGCGCCCCTACCCGGATGACGGTAATCACCAAGTACCGATTTACGCTGTTTGGTAATGGTTAAATGCACCCGGTACTCATGCAAATACGCAAGCACTTGCTCAAAACTTTTGTCTGGCAAAAAACCAGCCAAGGCCTGCATCGGATGCTCGTTAATGGGCATTATTTTTTAACGTTCAATTTTAAAAAGAGCCTAATTTCAAGCCAGGTATATAGTGGATAGAGCGCAAATCCGGCATACACAGAGCGAGGACTAATGCCAGCGCCTGACATTTTAATATAGGAGACAATTATAACAGCAAGTCCAATTAAACGAAATCCCATAAAGGCCATGACGGTTCGTACAAGTACATTGGGGTTTGGATCTTTAGCAGCACTAATAAGTGATAATAATCCTACAAGGGTAAGTGCAAAGAGTAATAAATTAGCAGACATGATAACGGTAGGTACAAATTTATAGTTGATTAGCGCCTGCTCCCCAAAGAGTACGGCTGCATTTACAAACATGAATAGCGCAATTATCGGGTATAGCAGTTTTACTTTTTGAAACATCGTTTATTTTTTTGTGTCTGGTTTATTATCGGTGTCTTTACTGGCGCCGTTTTTATGATCGGTGTCTTTGATCACTTTTACAATCATTCCAATGCCTACAAGGAGCGGAAGTATCCAGATAAATATGGGGGTTTGAGAAAAAAATTTGAGATCCAGCCATTTGCCGCCGAAGGCGGCAAAAGCAAACGCAACCAAAAGTTGCGTTGCTACACTAGCATATTGCAAAAAAGAATTTTGATTTTGTTGAGGCATTGTATAATTTAAACTTGCAAATTATTAATCTTGAATTACTTCTGCCTTTGGAATATTTAGCGGAACAGTATCTAATTGCATCCCTTTATCAGTTCCTTCCATCACTTTTTTAATACTATTAAAATATTGTTCGTTGTAACGAATCACTTGCTCCAATGAATCGGTCCTGATTTTTAAATTTTGAAGCGCCGCACGACCTTCGCGGGTGCCATATCCAGGGATATAATATTTGAGCGGCGTAAATGCAATAAAAACAATTGTGATACCTATTAAAAATACAAAGAGTGAACTAAGACCAATATAAACACTGGTTCGAGACAGTTTAAGCGTAACCACTTCCTCAAAAGTATCGTCATCCATTACGACCAACCGGTAATGCGTTCCAAGGCGTGTGGGCTCATTTTTAGTAGGTATCGGGTCCATATTGTTAAATAAGCATAAAGGTAGCCCTTAAACTTGTTTTATTACGCCCTCAAAACAGAAATAAATGTATTTTTAAGGACTATTTTTAAGATTCATGAAAACCTATGTACTGGTATTTATTTTGATGGTTGGCCTGGCAAACGAACTAGTTGCCCAACCCTATACGGGCATAAGTTTGCAAAAAAATAAACCTTACACCGAACGCCTACTCCCTGCCGAAAAAACAGGTGAGAAAGGTTTCAGGTTACCTAAAAGAATTTTTAACAATACGGTTACGAGGTATAATTATGTTTTTAATGCAACCATGCGGCTAGATGGGATTATTGAAAGGGCTACCGAAAAGCAAATTGAAAATTATGCCGAGCTACTTCCCTTTTATCCATATAGTTTAGAAATCACTGCCAAAGACGAAATCGATACCATCATATACAAATGTACGGCTGGTATTTTATTACATGATTTAAGAAGTGATTGGGTAGATAATTTGTACATCATTTTAGGAAAAGCATATTTACACCGTCAAGATTATGATTCTGCCCTTGGTGTTTTTAAGTATGTTAATTATGCGTTTGCACCAAAAGATGAAGGCGCTGATATTCCCATTGGAAGTAATATCAGTAATGCAAATGGCGTATTTACAATTTCGACAAATGAAAAAAGAAATATCTGGAAAAAGATAACGACAACCCTTCCAAGCAGAAACGAGAGTTTTTTGTGGATGATAAGAACCTATCTGGAGCAAAATAAACAGTCGGAGGCTGCCGGTTTAATGGCTTTGTTAAGAACAGATAAAATTTTCCCTGCCAGACTTATTCCAGCACTCGATGAATTGGCAGCCTACAGTAATTACAAAGGGGAACGGTACGAACAAGCGGCTATTTTTTTAGCCAAAACAATTCCCTTTGCAGAAAGCAGAAAAGAAAAATCAAGAAAGGCGTACCTAACAGCACAACTATTTGAAAAAAGCGGACTGCATATTCTTGCCAAACAATACTATGAGAAAGCCATTGATGTAGCGCAGGACCCATACTTAGAAATATACGCCAACGTTGCATTAAACAGGCTGAGCCTTACTACAGGAGCAGACAGTAAAGCACTCTTAGTAATGGCTAAAAGAGATAAATACGAAGCCTATAAAGACGTTATTTATTTTGCAGCAGCCTCAATAGAACTTTCAAAAAAGAATTATGACCTTACCCAAACCTATCTACTAGAGAGCATTAAAAATAGTGGCGATAATGAATTGCAAAAACAAAAATCATTTGTGCTACTTGGTGATATCAACTATGGTCAAAAAAAATACGGTGCTGCTTATAAATATTATGACAGCCTAAACGTACAAAATTTAGAGCCCGTTCAAAAAGAAAAAATTGAAACTAGAAAACCGGCCCTACAACTCATTAATGCCAATTTAACAATTATAGAACTAGAAGACAGCTTACAAAAAATTGCAGCGCTACCGGAAATTGAACGTACCGTTTTTTTGAGAAAATTATACAAACAATTACGCAAAGAAAAAGATGATATTGGAACAGATAAAATAATAGACCCTAATGCTGGCGGTAATTTTGATTTATTTAGTAGCGGCGCCAACACCGATTTTTATTTTTTAAATAAGGCCCAAAGGTCTAATGGATTCACAACGTTTAAAACAAGCTGGGGTAACAGACAAAATCTAGACAACTGGAGAAGACAAGCAGCACTAGATGGGGCCATTGGGGCGAGTAATGTAAATGTAACTGCTGCCACTTCAGATGTTGCAAGTAAAGATAGTAGCAGCGCTATTAGTTTTGACGCTTTAGCTGAATCTATTCCTACAGGACCTAAACAACTAGAAGCCTCCAACGAAAAATGGGCAAAGGCACTACTTGACAATGCTCAAATTTTTCAGTTAACCTTATCAGATTATCCTTCTGCTATTGACGCTTACAGTTTTTATACAAGTAAATTTGCAACCAATACTTCACTCGACATTGTATACCACAACTTAGCCCTTTGCTACCGTGTTATAGGCAATCAAAATAAAGCAGATTCAGTACAAAAACTTTTTCAAGTAAAATTCCCGAGCAGTAAACTGTTGGCAAAAAAAGAACCCGCGATTAACAATACCACAACTACCGATCTCAGCTACAATATTATTTATGAATATTTTAGTAAAGGAGAATATGAAAAAGCACTCGCTTTAAAAGAGGAAGTAACCAGCAAATATGGTAAAGATATTTGGGCGCCGCAGTTTTTATTTATGGAAGCTACCCTCCTTATGAAAAACAAAGAAGATAGTGCTGCTACCCTAAAATTAAATAAAATTACAGCCGAATACCCAGGTACTGCTATTGCTAAAAAAGCGGCAGAAGTACTTGAGGTATTAAAGCAGAGAGAAAAAATAGAAAAAGAAATTAATAAACAGCCTGCTAAAAAAGAAGAAGGCCAATTATATTAAACGTATTACTATGGAAATGTCAAAACCTGTTCGTGTCTTTTGGCGCATCTTTTTTTGGAGCCTAGGTGGCCTTGGTATCTTTTTACTAATGATCAATTTTGGTTGGCTGGGAAGCATGCCATCTATCGATGATATTGAAAACCCAACCGCATCACTTGCGAGTCAAGTATACGCACAGGACGGTACCCTCATGGGAAAGTTTTATTTAGAAGACCGCATTAATGTACAATACAAAGATATCAGCAAGCATGTTGTAAATGCCCTTGTTGCCACAGAAGACGAACGTTTTTATGACCACAAAGGTATTGACCCACGCTCATTAGGTAGGGCCTTATTTTTTTTAGGAAGTGAAGGAGGTGCTAGCACCATTACCATGCAAACGGCAAAAAATTTATTTACCAATAACTGGAGTACGAGTAATATTTTTTTAAGAATGATTCAAAAAATTAAAGAATCACTCATTGCCATAAAGCTTGAAAGAAATTTTACCAAAGAAGAAATTATTACACTCTATTTAAATACGGTCGCATTTGGCGATAACGTTTTTGGTATTAGAAACGCTGCTAAAACATTTTTTCAAAAAGAGCCAGACCGCTTAAATGTACAAGAGTCGGCGGTGCTTATTGGTATGTTAAAAGGCAGTACCCTTTACAACCCCCGTCGTAATCCAAAATTAGCACTTGATAGACGCAACACGGTACTTAGCCAAATGGTGCGTAACAATTATTTGCCAGAAGCAGAAGCTACAAAATTAAAACTAACTCCTATCGAGCTCAATTATAAAAAGCTAGATGAGTCGGCGGGTTTAGGACCTTATTTTAGAATGATACTTGGTGAAGAATTAAAAAAATGGTGTAAAGAAAACACCAAACAAAATGGCGACAACTATAACCTGTTTCGTGACGGCTTAAAAATTTATACCACCATCAATCCACGCATGCAACAGTATGCCGAGGAAGCAGTGGGCAAGCATATGAACTATTTGCAAAAAATATTTAACACACAAGCCAACATCAAAGATGGTAGCATCTGGAAAGGTTACGAAAATGTGTTGCAAAATTCGATGAAACAATCGGACCGTTGGCGCAATTTGCAAAATGAAGGACTCGAGGAAGAAGAAATTAAAAAAACATTTTCAGAAAAAGTAAACATGCGCATTTTTGCATGGAATGATAAACGTGAAAAAGATACGGTGATGACACCGTATGATTCTATCAAATACCACCGCCAAATGTTACAGGCTGGCTTTATGGTGATGGATCCTTTAACCGGCGAAGTAAAAGCATGGGTAGGCGGCATCGGATTTAAAAGCTTTAAATACGACCACGTTAATATTAATACCAAAAGACAAGTGGGCTCTACCATGAAGCCCCTACTCTATAGTTTGGCCATTGAAGAAGCTGGCTTTACACCCAACACAACGGTGTATGATCAACAACAAAGTTTTGGCAGTTATGGACTCGTTCCTGCTACAGGCAAATCATGTACCGGCCAATCTATGCCAATGGCAGCAGCACTTGCGCAATCACGCAACTGCGCCTCTGCCTATATTTTAAAACAACTAGATACCGAAGGAAATAATAGTGCAAAAAGAATGGTTGAATTTTTAAAGCGCGCCGATATCAGCGCTAAAATTGATCCATACCCATCTATTGCACTCGGTGCTTGTGAAATCTCATTGTTTGAAATGATGCAGAGTTATAGCATGTTTCCAGGCAAAGGCTTTAATGTAAAACCAATGTACATTACGCGTATAGAAGATAGAAATGGAAATGTGCTTGCTACATTTACACCAAAAAGAAAAGAAGTTATTAGTGAAGTAACAGCTTACTCTGTTGCTAAAATGATGGAAGGTGTGATGCGTGCAGGAACAGGACGGGGTATGTGGAGTTATGTTCCCGACATGGCCATTGCAGGAAAAACAGGAACCACCAACGAAAATAGTGATGGTTGGTTTATTGGTTATACCCCTCAACTTATTGCAGGTGGCTGGGTTGGTGCCGATGACCGTTTTATACATTTCAATAAAGAAAGTGCCTGGGGTCAAGGTGGTAGAGCCGTATTACCAATATGGGGTTACTTTTTTGGAAAAGCCGCTGCAGATGCCAATTGCGGTATAGATACCAAACTTACATTTAGCAAACCCGATATGGTTGAAAATGAAATCATGTTGGATTATTTAAATAATACCCCGCCTGTATTAGGTGCAGAAAGTGAGGACATGGGAACTGGTGCGGCTGGTGATTATGAAATTCCAATAGATATTAAAGCAGAAGACATTGCACCAGAGTCGCAAAAACCTACCGATCCTAAACCTACCGATCCTAAAAAACAAACAACGCCGCAACCTGCTGTGGTAACAAAACCAATAGATAAGCCACAAGACAAACCCCAAGATAAACCGGGGGACAAACCAAAAGCAGTGCTTCCAAAAAAAGGCGGGAACTAAATAATGGAGTTAAATTAAAGCGCTTTATTTACAAAATTAAAATTGAGCGACAATTGATGAAACATATTGCGTTGGTAAAAACCAGTGGCGTAATTAATATGTAATTTTTGCATGATTACCCCTACACCAAACGTTACACCATTTAATCCATTGGTGATATTGTATCCATTTAAAGATTGGCGCCTAAGCACATTGTAACCTAGGTTGCAATTAATATTTTCAGCGAGTGTTAGTTGCGCACCCAATACTACATGCGACATCATCTTATCAAACGTTGAATAGTTTTTCCCAAATTCAGAAACAATAAAACTAGTATCTGACCCGAGTAAATTAAAGCGTTGTAATTGTTGTAGCGTGAGTGAAAATTGTATCGGGGCATCCGCTAATTTTTTAGAGATTCCTGCATTAATTTCAAAAGGAAGTTCTTCTTTTACAGCGCCCGCATAAGCGTTTAATTGCATACCCATATTACTAACCACCATTCCAGCTTGGATACCAGATGCTTCATCAAAATAAGTAATTGATGCATCTAGGGCAAGTGCAGAAGAGCGGAACTGCCCATAATTAGAATGAATAAATTTTGCTGCTGCACCCAGCCACCATTTTTGGTTGTATTGTTTACTAGTCCCAAGCTGCACCGCAAAATCGGAAGGGCGGTACATACCTAGTAAATTACCAGCAGCATCTGTTTGATCGATACTGCCATAATTTAAATACTGAACGCCCAGTCCAAGTGTTTGGGCACCTAACTGGTACCCTGCCATAGCAGTATACTGGTTGATGCCTGCGAGTAAACTAGCAAATGAAGTGGCCACTTGACCATGATGCCCAGGCCTCAATAATGATGGATTTGAAAAACCCGCTGCAACATTGTTTCCAATGAGTGAAACATTTGAACCCCCAATGGCTGCTACCTCTGCAGTAGCCGGATTTTTTATAAAACTAAAAACAGGATTGCCTCCCTGCGTTTGCGCAAAACCTTGCAGCACTCCAAGCCATAAAAAAACAAAGAGTAAACGGGCGCGCATAAATCAGGAGTAATTTTAATAATTAAACAAGCGCAAGGTCTACCACCTGCTGCATTGTTTTTACATAATGAAAAGTTACCCCTTTAATAAATGCCTTGTCAATTTCGTTGACATCTTTTTCATTTTGGGCACACATAATTATTTCTTTTAAACCAGATCTTTTAGCAGCTAATACTTTTTCTTTAATGCCCCCTACTGGAAGTACTTGGCCGCGCAGGGTAATTTCACCAGTCATGGCTAAATAAGGCTTTACTTTTCTACCTGTAAATGCAGACGTTAAAGAAGTAAGCATGGTAATACCCGCGCTAGGACCATCCTTTGGCGTGGCACCTTCTGGCACGTGCACGTGAATATTCTTTTTTGCAAACTGTGCTGGATCGATACCGTATTTTTTTGCGTTGGCTTGCAAATAACTAAGCGCAGTTGTTGCACTTTCCTTCATCACATTTCCTAAATTACCGGTAAGCTTTATTTCACCTTTGCCATCACTCAAAATGGTTTCTATAAATAAAATGTCACCACCTACATAGGTCCAGGCAAGACCTACGGCCACACCTGGCATATTGGCCAGCTTGTATATTTCATTGCTATAACGCGCTTGACCCAGTATTTTTTCGATATCTGGCGCCGTTAAGGTTGTTTTTACCTTGTTTTTAGTAGCATATTCTTTGGCCTGAAAACGCATCACAGAAGCGAGCTGACGATCAAGTTCACGCACGCCACTTTCTCTGGTATAGTTTTCAATGATTTTTTCAAGTACTTTGTCGGCAATTTTAAAATTCACTTTTTCGAGGCCATGGGCTTCCTTTTGCTTGGGCACAAGGTGCTTTTTAGCAATTTCCACTTTCTCCTCTACGGCGTAGCCACTTAAGTCAATAATTTCTAGACGGTCCCTTAATGCTGGCTGAATATTTTGAATATTGTTGGCCGTCGCAATAAACAACACTTTTGAAAGGTCGTATTCGAGCTCCAAGTAATTGTCGTAAAAATTACTGTTTTGCTCTGGATCTAACACTTCTAGTAATGCCGATGAAGGATCGCCACGGTGATCGGCCCCTATTTTGTCAATTTCATCCAGTATCATAACCGGATTAGAAGACTTACATTTTCTAATATTTTGAAGAATACGGCCCGGCATGGCACCAATATAGGTTTTACGATGTCCCCTAATTTCACTTTCGTCGTGTAAACCACCTAGGCTCAAGCGCACGTATTTACGACCAATGGCATGTGCAATGGACTTACCAAGTGAGGTTTTACCAATACCAGGAGGGCCTAAAAAGCATAAAATGGGGCTTTTCATGTCGCCTTTTAGCTTTAAAACCGCCAAATATTCAAGTATACGGCTCTTTATTTTAGACATGCCATAATGGTCTAGGTCTAGTACCTTTTTGGCATTCTTAAGGTCATAATTATCGGCAGTATAACTGTCCCACGGAAGGTCCAGCATTAAATCGAGGTGATTGTACACCACCGAATAATCGGGGGTGGTTGGGTGCATACGCTCCAGTTTAGCCACCCCGGTATCAAAGGCAGTTTTTGCAGCTTCAGGCCATTTCTTGCCTTCGGCCTTCTTTTTCATTTCAGCTATCTCACGCTCATTGGAATCACCCCCTAACTCGTCTTTGATACTCTTTAATTGCTGCTGTAAAAAGTAGTCACGCTGTTGTTTATCCAGCTCGGTTCTGGTTTTATTGGTCACTTTATTTTTAAGCTCCGCAAACTGTAATTCCTTTTGTAGAATTAAAATTAAACTTTCAGCTCTTGCATTTATATCATTGATTTCCAATAACTTTTGCTTTTCTGAAATATCGCTATTTAAATTGCTGCTTACAAAATTTATGAGAAAAGAAGGGTTTTCGATGCTCTTTAAAATGATTCCAGCCTCTGTTGGAAGATTGGGCGACAGCTGAATAATTTGCGTAGCCAGGTCCTTAATGCTGCTCACAATAGCCGCAAAATCATCCCCTTCTGGGTTTGCATCTTCTTCAAATAATTTGATACTCGCCTTAAAATAAGGATCGTCGGTGAGCATCGAAACCAGTTCAAACCTTTTTTTACCCTGTATTATAATGGTTGTGCCGCCATCGGGCATCTTAATAAGCTTGATAATTTTAGCCACGGTACCCACGCTGCACAAATCTGTGGCAATTGGCTCCTCTATATTGGCGTCTTTTTGAGATACCACTCCAATCAGCTTGTCTGCTTTATAGGCATCGTTCACTGCTTTGATGCTTTTATCCCTCCCCACCGTAATAGGAAGCACCACCCCCGGAAACAATACCGTATTGCGCAGTGGCAAAATGGCAAGCTCTGATGGTATCACCATATTTTTATCCTGTTCAGACTCCTGCTCATTCATTGGGATGATGGGCATAAAGTCTGTATCCTCTTCTGATCTAAAAAACATGTTCTCTTTTATCATGATATCTGGGTCAAATTGTCACAACGGGCCGAAGGCCCGTCTCTAATCTATTGCACATAGAACTAAACAATATTGATGCCAAGCTGGTACCATCTTAGAAATCCGGTACAAACTGGCACAAAAAAAATCCTCACGACTTTGTCGTGAGGACCTTCTTGCAAGAAGTATATGTTTTAAAACAAATACGACTAGTGAGCAGCAGTTGTATCTGCAGTTGCAGTTGTATCAACAACAGCAGTTGTATCCATAGATACAGCAGTTGTATCAACAGCAGTTGTATCTGCAGTTGCTTCTTTGTTTTCACCTGAGTTACATGCTACGAAAGCTGCTACAGCTAGGATTGCGAATACTTTTTTCATTGTACTTGTTTTTTGAGTTAATAATTGTGCGCAAAGATAGGGGTCATCTTCAATTTAACAAACTTTTTGCCCTATATTTTATTTTTTTCTAAAGTATATTCTAATGGGTACCCCTTTAAAGTTAAAGCTGTTTCGAAGCTGATTTTCGAGGTAATTGCGGTACGGCGACTTAATATCTTCGGGATAATTGGTAAAAAAGGCAAATGAAGGCACCGGCGTAGGCAGTTGCGTTATATATTTAATTTTTACTGTATTTCCTCTAACCACCGGAGCATGGTAAGCAGCCACCGCCTTTAACATCACTTCATTTAATTGAGACGTCGGTATTCTACGGCGTTTGCTTTCAAACACTTCTAGCCCACTTTCGATGGCTTTAAAGATCCTAGTTTTCTCTTTAGCGGAAACAAATAAGATAGGCACATCGGTAAATGGCGCTAATTTTTGCTTCAAGTTTTTCTCGTAGTCACGTGCTGTATTCGTCTCTTTTTCAATGAGATCCCACTTATTTACAAGCACCACTACGCCCTTACCCTTACGGGCAGCCAAGCTAAAAATAGTAATGTCCTGTCCGGTAACACCCTTATGGGCATCAATCACAATAAAGCAAACATCGGCTTCATCCATGGCCTTAACGGCTCTGATAATAGAGTAAAACTCTAGATCGTCTTTTTCTTTAGACTTTTTACGAATACCCGCCGTGTCTATTAATATAAATTCTTTCTGGAATAAATTGTAATGGGTATGAATGGTATCGCGGGTTGTTCCGGCAATATCAGATACAATCGTACGCTCTTCACCTACAAGTGCGTTTAGTAAAGACGACTTGCCCACGTTGGGCTGACCAATAATGGCAAACTTTGGAATGTCGGCATCTGAAATTTCAACTTCGGCGTCATCTGGCTTAATTCCGGCACAAATAGCGTCCATTAGATCTCCGGTACCACTTCCTGAAATGCTGGAAACAAAAAAGTTATGTTCAAAACCCATACCGTAAAATTCGGTGGCTTCTAACTCTCTCGTTCCATTGTCTACCTTGTTTACCACCACATAAACCGGCTTAGGCGTGCGCCTTAACATGTCCGCCATTGCGTCATCTAAATCGGTAATTCCCGTAGCAACGTCTACCATAAATATAATGGCATTGGCTTCTTCCATAGCAATTTTAACCTGCTTACGAATTTCGGTTTCAAACATATCCGAAGAATCGGGAACAAATCCACCGGTATCTACCAGGTTAAAACTTTTGCCATTCCACTCCGTTACCCCGTACTGACGGTCTCTGGTAACACCACTAATATCATCAACAATGGCTTTACGCTGCTCCAACAGGCGGTTAAAAAACGTACTCTTACCTACGTTTGGCCTTCCAACAATTGCGACTGTATAGCTCATAATATAATTGTAAAATAGTTAAAATAAATATTCAAATAGTAGTATCTAATTAATTGTAAATCAATTTATTGATACCCGTATTCTTTCAATTGTTGATCATTATCTCTCCACTTAGGACGCACTTTTACAAAGAGTTCCAAAAACACTTTTTGTCCCACAAACGCTTCAATATCTTGCCTGGCCTGGATACCAATTTCACGGATCATAGTTCCGCGCTCCCCTATAATAATAGCCTTCTGGGTTTCGCGGTGCACGATAATATCGGCCTGAATTTTAATGATATTTTCCTTTTCCTTAAACTCGTTGATCAGAACAGCACTATGGTAAGGAATTTCATCACCATACAAATGGTAGATCTTTTCTCTGATAAGCTCAGCCACAAAAAACTTGGTAGGCATATCACTCAAATCATCTTCATTGTAAAAAGGCACGCCTTCCGGCAAAAATGCCAATACCTCAGCGAGTAGCTTTTGTAAATGCACTTTTTGAAGGGCCGATATCTTTACCATCTTCTTGCAATAAGACTTGGTGGCAAAAAACTCGGTAGCCTCAGCTATTTTGCCATTGGCAGCCGTGTCTATCTTGTTAAGTACAACAATGGCAGGCACTTTTAGCTTTAGCGCCTCAAAAATGGCGCTGGTTTCTTCAAAATTATCGTTGGCGTCTACAATTAAAAGGGCTAAGTCTGCGTCTTCGAGGGCCGTTTTAACCGCACGCATCATACGCTCGTGTAACTTGTAACGTGGATCAATAATACCTGGGGTATCAGAAAAAATGATCTGGTACTCACCGGGGCTATTTAAAAAAGCCTTGATGCGGTGTCTGGTTGTTTGTACTTTAGGAGACACAATTGCCATTTTTTCGCCAATAAGGGCGTTGAGCAAGGTACTCTTGCCGGCATTGGGTCTTCCAAAAATATTTACAAATCCAGCTTTCATTACAACTTGTTTACAGCACCTTAAAGGTAGCTACTAAAAGAAAAAGACCCCGATTTGAGGTCTTTTTTGTTGCGAGGGAAGGGATCGAACCTCCGACCTTCGGGTTATGAGCCCGACGAGCTACCGCTGCTCTACCTCGCGATGTTTGGACGGCAAAGGTAACGCCAGAAGGCTAGTTCACCAAATATATTTAAACGATTTATAGCGGCTTTATACCCAAAGCGCCGCTCGTTCTTGTTTCAAAACGACCCACTGTTCCTTTATACCTGATATCGCTAGCGCCAGAAACATTGGCTTTTAGATATTTATTGATGGTTAATCGAATGCTAGATGCTCCAGAAGCTACCACCGCACAATTGTCTGTTACCAAATCAATTGATTTAATAGAACATGCCCCAGAAATATTAAAATCGGACTCTGTGGCTGTTCCTGATAAGCTAATATTGGAAGCACCACTCGCTCCTACTTTTAAGCTATTCACTTTTATCAGCCCCTTAATATCACTAGCTCCTGAAATGCTAACAAGCAACCTATCAGATGTAATTGCGTCTACAAAAGAAACATTACAAGCGCCCGAAACCGTTAACTTTTGCAAATCTTTTACCGTGATGTAGGCTTTTAGTTTATTGTTTTTCCAAGAGCCCCAGCCCTTCTGATCAAAAGAAATATAGAGCACACCTCCAGAAATATGGGTCTTAATATTTTTAGTGGCAGCAGCATCAATTGCAGCAACCGCTACCGCACCCTCTGTGCCCTGAGAAATATAAACATCAAAGGCATTGGACAGGTTAATTGCTGTAAAGCCCGTCAGTTTTCTATCCTCTGCAGCTCCATCAAAAACCATTTTCTTAGGCGTTTGGGCACATGCACTTGACAAAATGAGTAGCAAAAAAGCCACAGTAACAGATTGTTTCTTAAACATAATGGGTATTTTTTTGTAAAACGTAAGACTGTCCATAAAGTTACAACCCATGGAAAGATTTTTATAATTAGTTTTGTGTCAACAATTCCTCGGGGTGCTTGTGGTTTACCACCGGCTGAGAAAATACCCGTAGAACCTGAACAGGGTAATGCCTGCGAAGGGAAGGTGTTCACTTTTTTAGTGCCTCCCATAGCTTTCTCCCTGTTCCCATTTATAAACTTTAAAACAAAAAAGATGAAAAAGTTTTTGGGAACAATGTTATTGGTAACTGCATGTCAAGCCTTGTTTGCGCAAAGCATACAAAAAGACAGCGTTCAACTTCCACCCTTAGAAGTAAGAGCCATTAGAGCCTCCGAAAGAGCGCCCTTTGCCAAACAAAATTTGAGCAAGAGCGACATTCAAAAAAACAATTTGGGTCCAGACCTGCCCTTCTTACTCAACCAAACACCCTCAGTAGTGGTGCAATCCGATGCAGGCAATGGCATTGGTTACACAGGCATCAGAATTAGAGGAACAGATGCTACAAGAATTAATGTAACTATTAATGGTATTGGTTATAATGATGCAGAAAGTATGGGAACTTTTTTAGTGAACTTACCCGATTTTGCATCATCGGTTAGTAGTATACAAATTCAAAGAGGCGTGGGTAGTTCTTCCAATGGACCAAGTTCGTTTGGTGCTAGCATTAATTTGTCTACGCACGAACTAAATGAGAAATCATATTTTAGTACCAATAATAGTGCAGGTTCTTTTGGAACATTAAAAAATACGATTCAATTTGGTAGCGGCCTGATCAATAAATATTTTACTATTGATGCCAGAGTAAGCAATATTAAAAGTGACGGATATATTGATAGAGCGTTTAGTGACTTACGCTCCTACTATGTAAGTGGTGCTTATATAAAAGGAAAAACAAGCCTTCGCTTCACTTCGTTTTCAGGAAAAGAAAAAACATACCAAGCATGGTATGGCGTATCTGCCAGTGACTTAGAAAACAATAGAACTTTTAATCCAGCTGGTACCGAAAAATCGGGTGAGCCATATAGCAATCAAACCGATAATTATACGCAAACACATTACCAGTTATTTTTTAATCATCAAGTAGCGAAAAATTTAGATTTGCAAGTATCAAGCTATTATACCAAAGGCGCCGGTTATTATGAAGAATATAAGGCAGATCAAGGATTGTCTAGATATGGAATTCCAGCCATAACTTCAGGATCCACAGTACATACGAGTTCAGACCTCGTTAGAAGACGCTGGTTAGATAATGATTTTTACGGTCAAAATATATCGCTTCAATACAAGAAAAAGGATGAGGAAATTTCGTTTGGTGGCGGATGGAGCACCTATTTTGGAAAACATTTTGGAGAAGTTATTTGGGTAGAAAAAGCAAACTCATTTTCTCCTAAAAGATATTACGATTTACCAGCCATAAAAAAAGAAGCCAATTTATATACAAAATGGCAGCATAGCTGGGCTAGTAATTTTAGCAGCTACATCGATCTTCAATACAGAAATGTTACACATAGGATGGATGGATTCCAAAACAACCCAACACTTAACATTAATAGAAGTTTTGGATTTTTTAATCCTAAAATTGGATACCAATTCAATAAAAATGGATGGGTACATTATGCGAGCTATGCCATAGGACACAAAGAACCCAATAGAGATGATTTTGAAGTGGGTGCAGCAACACAACCCAAACCTGAAAGATTACAAGATCTAGAAGTAGGCCTCGAAAAAAGAAATAAAAAAACAACTTGGAGTGCTAATTTTTATTACATGCACTACAAGGATCAACTCGTAATAACGGGTAAAATAAATGATGTAGGTGCATATACCAGAATGAATGTACCTAACTCTTACAGAATAGGTATTGAGCTCATGCACACAACGATACTAACTAGTAAATTACAATTGTCTAGCAACGTAACATTTAGTAGAAATAAAATAAAATCATTTACAGAGTTTATTGACAACTATGATACTGGTAATCAAGATGCCATCACAAGAAACAATACTGACATTGCTTTTTCACCAAATTTCATTGCTGCTGCTACACTTGCATACAAACCAGTAAAACAATTTACAATTGAACTACAAACAAAATGGGTAGGTAAACAATATTTAGACAATAGTTCTTTACAAGAAAGATCATTAGAAGCATTTGCCAATCAAGACATTAGTGCGAGCTATGAGTTTGCTAAAAAGACAAGCCGTTCTTTTTTATTGACAGCTAGGGTAAATAATATTAGCAACCAACGATACATACCAAATGGTTATAGCTACGCATATGTATATGGAGGCGAAACCATTACAGCAAATGGCTACTACCCAATGGCAACCATCAATTATTTAATTGGGATTACGATAAAATTCTAGAATTTTTCTTTCCAGGCAAGCATGCCACCTGTTACATTTACCACGTCTGTAAAGCCCATGGTTTCTAGCAGTAAGCATGCTTGCCCACTTCTATTACCACTTCTGCAATAGAAGTATACTTTATGGTTTTTTAGATCCTCAATTTCATCAATTTGCATGCTTTGAACATTACCAAGTGGCAATAACAATCCACCAATATTAAATTCGGCGTGTTCATGTGGCTCGCGCACATCCACTAAATTTATTTTTTCACCAGCGTCAAGGATTTCTTTAAGCGCTTCTACTGTTATTGTTTGCATATAAAAAGAATTTAATTTTTAATAGATGGACCGCTAATCGAATCTTTAGGCGGCGGGGTGTTACTTAAATATAAATCTACGAGTTGACCTTGTCTAATTTTATTAGGCAGCGGCATGCCTGTTAAAGAATCTAGTTTTGTAGATAAATAACCAGGTGTTTGTCTAAACACAAAAGAGGTAGCTGAATCTTTAATGGTTTCTAAAGACAGTACGGATCCAACATTAATGCGCTGTAACAATAGTTGGCTTAATGCTTCTGTATAGGTAAGCCCCACCAAATTTGGCATATCAGTTTCTTCGCCTCCAACACCCGTGCCAATTACTAAACTAATGGTGGAACCAAGCGGAATTTTAACGCCCTGTGCAATGGGAACGCCATTAAAAAGCTGATCGAGTACGGCGTTACGTGCAAAATCAGGCTTGTAGGTTACGGAACCTAATTTTAGTTGCAAACTTTGCAAATAAAGCTCGGCACTTTTAAGCGAAAACCCCACAAGCGAAGGCATTTCAACTTGCGGAGGCACCATTCGGTTAATGGTTAAATAAATAGTTCGACCTGCTTTTACAATTTCATCCGCTTCTGGCGTTTGTCTGATAACAGCAAGCTTTGCAATACTATCTACATAAATAGAATCGAGTATCACTACTTCAAATCCTTCCTTTTCTAATTGTTGCTGTGCGGCAATATAACTCTGCCCTACCACCGAATTTACTTTAGCTGTTTTACCATATCCTGTAATCCACCCGAGTGATAAGAAAAATACAATGAGCAAAAAAAATAGTCCCCCAATACCAATAAGTATATTTTGCCAAAGCGGCTTTTGTACTATTTTTTGTAGTAGGTTTTTCATGTACGAATTAATTAAGCGACTCTTCAATTATTGAAGTATAAAAATCTTGTAAGCTCACACCCATAGCTTTTACTTGTTGCGGAATCACACTAGCCGCAGACTGACCGGGCACCGTGTTTACCTCTAACATATATGGCAAGCCTTTTTGTTCATTGTAAATAAAATCGATGCGCACCACACCTCGGCAATTGAGTACTTCATATACTCTTTTAGCAGCAGCCTCCAATTGCGCTTGCATTGTGGCATTAATGTTAGCAGGTGTTGTTTCAACGCTCTTGCCTTGGTACTTTGCTTCAAAATCAAAAAATTCGTTGGAAGTTTCAATTTCAGTAATAGGCAAAACTTGCAATGCACCCTTGGTTTTAAAAACACCAATGGTAAATTCTCTACCACTAATAAATTCTTCAACCAGTACTTGCGTATCTTCTTTAAAAGCTTTTTCTAGTGCAGGCGCCAGCGCATCAGCAGTAGTGACCTTACTCATGCCAATACTACTTCCGCCATTATTTGGTTTTACAAAAACAGGTAGTTGTAATTTTTCTAAAATAGCTTCTGGAGTGATGGGTGTATGCTTAAATAAGTGCATGGAGTTAGCAACAGATATGCCCCCAAATGCTGCCACCGCAACGGTATAACGTTTGTTAAAAGTTAAAGCAGAAGTAGCCGCATCGCAACTTGTATACGGGAGGCCTAACATATCAAAGTACCCTTGTAATTTTCCATCTTCACCGGGCGTTCCATGAATACATAAAAGCACTACATCAAAATTAATTTTACTGCCGCTATCTGTAATAGAAAAATCATCTCTATTTACTTTTTGAGGCGTCCCATTTTCTGGCGTATACCACCAACCAGACGGATTGACATCTATTTGAAAAACATCAAATTTACTTCGGTCTAAATTACTATTTACGGTAACAGCACTCTTATAACTAATTTGCGCTTCACCACTTAAACCACCGGTAACGAGTGCTACTTTTTTTTTCATAAACCCTTAACTATTAAAAGAAAATTAGAGGTGTAGCTTGTCTTTTTTAGAAAGCAATTCTTCTACTGTTTCTTTGTACAACTCATCAGGTACACAACAATCTACAGGACATACCGCAGCACATTGTGGTTCTTCATGAAAACCTTGACACTCGGTACATTTGTTAGGGGTAATATAATACGTATCTACACTGATTGGAGAAAGTCTAGCATCTGTTGCAACAGCACTACCATCCATTAATGTAAAACTCCCTTTTACAGAAGTTCCATCAGCGATGGCCCACTCTACCCCACCTTCATAAATTGCGTTATTTGGACACTCGGGTTCACATGCCCCGCAGTTGATACATTCGTCTGTAATTTTAATAGCCATATTAAATGGTTTTGTTTGGGTTACTGAATTTACATTTGCAGTATCAAAAATACGGCCGACAAATGATTTTACAAGAACGAATTGAAATACTTAACAAATTAAGTGCCTATATGGCCGGAAATGAGCCAGCATGGGCCGAAGCAAAGGAAAGAGCTGCCCGTGAAAACCCCTGGTTTGCACTCGAATTTGTAGAAAAGGCGGTGAATTCGATCACAAATAGCTTTTTGGACCCCCAGCTGCTAACCAACTGGGCTATCAAATATGGGGTTCCAGATCAGCAAAGCGAGCCTAAAAAAGTGGGTTTAGTGATGGCCGGCAATATCCCGTTAGTTGGCTTCCATGACTTTTTATCGGTATTTATATCAGGACATATCGCTGTTATTAAGCCGTCTTCAAAAGATGAAATTTTAATAAAACATATTGCCTCGGAACTAATTAAAATGGATGAGCGTGTTTCAGGCATGGTATTTTTTGCGCCACAACTTGCTGGACTTGACGCCTACATTGCAACTGGAAGTAATAATAGTAGCAGGTATTTTGATTATTATTTTGGTAAATTCCCAAATATTATTAGGCGTAATAGAACATCGGTAGCAATTATTGATGGCACCGAAACAGCTGCCGAGCTTGACTTATTAGCAGATGATATGCAAACGTATTTTGGACTAGGCTGCCGTAATGTTACGCAGTTATATGTACCTACCAATTATGATTTTATTCCGCTTTTAACGGCGTTAAAAAAATACGAGTACTACCTAGATTTTCATAAGTACAAACACAATTATGACTATCATTTGGCCCTCTTAATTATGGGTAATAAATACTACATGAATAATGATTCGCTTGTTTTTGCCGAAAATGAAAGCCCATTTTCGCCAGTTAGCCAGGTGCATTATCAATTTTACGCGGAGCAGGAGCAATTGAGCCATTTAGGCCAAAATACCGATATCCAGTGTATTGTGGGACATGACTATATCCCTTTTGGAAGCGCCCAAGCGCCTAGTTTAACAGACTATGCCGATGGCACAGACACCATGGCATTTTTGCAGACTTTATAAACCCTTTGCGTAAAAAATTTGTTAAATAAGACAGGTGGTGTACAGACAAATTTGCAGCTTTGTTTATTTGTAGCGTAAAGGCATGTAAATTGTAGAACCTTTTAAAACAAGTAATGATGAATATGAATTTCAAAACGGTGGCCACAATGGTAGCCATTAGCGCCACAACAGCTATTGTAAGTGTTTGGGGAGTAGGCAAATTCAATGCATACCAGCAAGCAGGCTTTCAGGACCCGGGCAAATTACCTTTTAATTATGTTGGATTTAATAACAACAATGCGCCTGGCGTTGCAGTAGATTTTACCCCTGCCGCTACCACTGCGGTTCCTGCTGTTGTGCACATTAAAACAAAAACAAAAGAAAAACAATTAAGTAGTGGTGGATCTGGAGGATCACGTGGAAGAAATCCATTTTCCGATTTCTTTGGTGACGACTTTGGTGATGTTTTTGGAGGCGGCCCTCGCGTAATGCCCGAGCAGCGCGCGAGTGGTAGTGGTGTAATTATTACAGAAGACGGATACATTGTTACCAACAACCACGTGATTGATGGTTCCGATGAAATCAACGTTACACTCGGCAATAAAAAATCGTACAAAGCAACATTAATTGGTGCCGATCCTAGCACCGATATTGCGGTTATTAAAATTGAGGCAAAAGGATTACCCTATTTAATGTATGGTAATAGTGATGAAGCTAAACTTGGGCAATGGGTTTTAGCCGTTGGTTATCCGCTGAGTTTGGATGCCACTGTAACAGCTGGTATCATTAGTGCTAAATCAAGATCTATTGATATCAATAGAAAACAAAGTGATAGACCTGTAGAATCTTTTATTCAAACAGACGCAGCCGTTAACCCGGGCAATAGCGGTGGTGCACTCGTTAATACCAATGGCGAACTCATTGGTATCAACTCTGCCATAGCATCCCCTACCGGCACTTACGCTGGCTACTCCTATGCAATCCCTGTTAACATTGTCAAAAAAATAGTAACAGATATTGTGAAATTTGGAACTGTTCAACGCGCTTACATTGGTATTAACTTTTTACCAGAAAATGTTACAGACGAACAAAAACTTGCGTACGAAAAAGAATTTGGCATAAGCATTAAAGAAGGCGAAGGTGTTTTTGTTACAGATGTACCAGCAAATGGAGCAGCTGCAATAGCAGGCCTTAAGAAATACGATATCATTACAAAAATTGATGGCGTAAATATAACTTCTGGACCAGAATTACAAGAGCAGGTTGCTAAACGCAAGCCAGGAGATAAAGTGAGTTTAACCTACAAAAGAGCAGGAAAAGAAAATACAGTAACACTTACTTTAAAAAACAAAGTAGGTAACACCGATATTGTTAAAAACACTTCAATCCTTGAAAAATTAGGTGGCAGTTTTGAAAACCTTGATAAAAAAATAGCAGCAGCCAATGAAGTAGAAGGTGGTGTGGTTGTTAAAAAAGTTGGCGAAGGATTACTCAAGAAAAGTAGAATGCAGGACGGATTTGTAATTATTAGCGTGAACGGTTCTGAAGTAAACAGCCTTGAAGCATTAAAAGAAATATTAGCTAAAATAAAGTCCGGTGTTGTAAGACTCGAAGGTTTTTATCCGGGATTTGAAGGCAGCTATACCTATCCACTAAATCTTAGTGAGGAATAAGCTGATAGACCAAATACTCACCGGCTTGAAGTTCAAATTTTTCATTTCCAGAAAATGAAAACTGCAGGCCCGAAAATATTTGTTCAAAAGTGCCAGATAACAAAGGATGGGTAATTTCAAAAGCCAATCTGTTATGCTCCGAAATATTGAGAAGCACCAAAACAACATTGTTTTGGTGCTTTTTTATAAAGCCTATAATGCTATTTGGGTATGGTGTTTGGAGCATTTGGTTGTGACCAAACACAACTGCATCATTATGTGCACGGAGGCTTAAAAGCGCCTTATAAAAATCATGTAGTGATGTATGTTTTGTTTGCGGCGACCAGTTTAGTTCATCTTTGTCAAAAAATAACAAGCGTTTATGGTTGGGGATTTCTTGACCACTATATACAAGTGGCAACCCACCCCAAGTAGCCGTAAATACAGACCATGCTTTAGCTGTTACACCATATTTTTCATACTCAGTTCCGTTCCAACTGTTTTCGTCATGGTTCGATGTAAAAAATAACTTTTGCGTATTTGATCCTTCACTTGCATACATTTCAAGTTGTTGCAATACCGGATTTAAATTTGGCTCATGTCTATTAATTGAGCCACTGGCATGCATAAATGCCCAGGCATAGGTGGTGTCAAATGCTTCAAAATAATGCAGGTCTTCACATTCTGCTAGCCAGTACAAAGGCTTTATAACATCAAGTGCCCGCCTTGCTTCTACCCAAAAATCGAGCGGCACCAAATGCGCCATATCACATCTAAAGCCATCAATACCAGCAGTATCTACCCAGTAACGCATCGCATCTATCATAGCGGCGCGCATATTGTGGTTATCATAATTTAAATCGATAACATCCCTCCATCCATTACGTTCTGTAAAATTTCCGTGGGCATCTTGCATGTAAAAGTTTGGATTTGAAATTGTCCAAACATGATCTTGACCGGTATGATTGGCTACCCAATCAATAATTACTTTCATGCCAAGCAAATGCGCTGCATCAACAAGTGATTTAAAATCCTGAGGCGTTCCAAACTCATCATTAATCGCCATGTAATTACTGCAGGCATAATAACTACCTAAACTTCCTAGCCTACCTTTTAAACTTATTGGTGTAATGGGCATGAACCATAAAACGGTAACGCCCATATCTGCTAGTCTTGGAAGATGCGCTGCAAATGAAGCCAAGGTCCCTTCTTTGGTATACTGTCTTACATTAACCTCGTACATGTTTGCACGGAGCGCCCAAGCAACAGTATTAAACGGCATGTGGTCGAAATTTAGAAAACAAAATAGATAAAAGAAATACGAACACAGCGCCAATTACATTGAGCCACAAAAATCCAATACCAACAATATCATACTTGTCTAAACAAAAACAAACAATAACAAATATTTCCCCTACAATAGCAGCCCAAAACACAGCTGTACCGCCTACTTTTTTAGCATAAAATGCCACTAAAAAGATGCCTAAAATAACACCATAAAATAAAGAGCCTAGTACATTTACGGCTTCTATCAAACTCCCCATACCCGTTGCAAACTGTGCCGTTAAAATACAAAATACACCCCAAGCCAATGTGTACCATTTAGATGTTTTATAATCTGAGGCAGATTGCGCAAGCGTTGATCCATCAATCGATTTTGACCGGTACCGTAAATGAAAATCAATAACGGTACAAGAGGCAAGCGCGTTAAGTGCTGCTGCAATAGAACCCCATGCTGCTAAAAAAATAACAGCTATTAATAAGCCTATGAGTCCAACGGGTAAATAATCAACTACAAAACGTAAAAAAATATAGTTGGTATCATTTACGTCTGCTCCTGGGACAGCAGTTGCAATTACATTTTTATAGTTTTTTTGTAATGCTGTTAACGAGGCGGCACCTTTTTGAATTTTATTTTCAAGTGCCGTATCTGTTTTTTTAGTTTTTACAAGTGCTGTATTCAGCTCTAATTGTTTAGCCTGCGCAGTCTTAAACTGATTTTGAATGGCAGCCAATGAATCTTTGTAAGGTGTAGACCAGGCTTTGGTTTCAACAGTTCTATTAAAAAATATAGGAGACTCCTTAAATTGATAAAATGTAAATAATAAAACCCCTAATAGCAATATTAAAAACTGCATAGGTATTTTTACAACGCCGTTTAACAAGAGTCCTAATTTACTTTCTTTGTCATTTTTTGCAGTAATATACCTGCCTACTTGCGACTGGTCGGTACCAAAATAAGATAGTGCTAAAAAAAAGCCGCCAATGGTTCCACTAATAATGTTGTACCGGTCTTTAAAATCAAATCCACTACCCGTATTGCCTGTTGTAATTACATTTAATTTACCGGACACTTCGCCCACTTTTAATGCATCCGAAAATCCGAGGCCATCTGGCAGCAGGTGCACCAAATAATAACCCGACACCACCATCCCAATAAATATGATCACAAATTGCAACTGCTGGGTATAAGCAACTGCCTTAGAGCCACCACTTACTGTATACAAAGTGAGCATACCGCCCATCGCAATATTGGTCCAATAAATATCCCAACCTAGTAGTGACGATAAAATAATAGAGGGCGCATAAATACTAATGCCTGTCGATAATCCTCGAGATAATAAAAATAAAAAAGAAGTAAAGGTTCTAGTTTTTAAATCGAAGCGCTGTTCCAAAAATTCGTAGGCGGTAAAAATTTTTAATTTACTAAATACCGGCACAAACCAAACAACAATAACAATCATAGCAAGCGGTAAGCCAAAATAATATTGCACAAAACGCATACCATCGGTATAGGCCTGACCGGGTGCTGATAAAAAAGTAATCGCACTAGCTTGTGTACCCATGATGCCTAATAATACCAGATACCATGGCATAGATCGGTTACTTAAAAAGTAGCCTTCCAAATTTTTTGTAGCATTACTTTTATACAAACCATAAGAAATAATAAGTATAAACGTAACCACCAAAACAACCCAATCAATCAATGACATACAATTATCGTTTTGGTAAAGCAATTAAGTTCGCTAATAATTTATATGCACCAGAAACACCTGCTGGCAGTTGTCTAAAAAGTGCTAACCCTACATAAGCAAAATTACCTTTCCCATATGAACAGGTAATTAAAGACCCATTAGATGATTTTTCGTTTTTATCATGCATCGATAGTGGTGTCTCATAACGGGCATCTATTGCAGTAGCCTGGTAAGTGCTTCGTTCCTGAATCCAACCTTCAAAATCAGTAGACGTTATTACATTAGGTGATTGCAAAACAGGATGCGATGGAACCTCAAAAACCACTTCTGCATTTTCTTCTGTTACCCGAGATCCACCACTAATTGTAAATGGATAAGGACCTATTGGCGGCGCTAATCCATTTGTTCCCGTACGGTTGTATTGTACAATTAAATTGCCACCTTGCTCTACATATTTTAGTAACACTTGATACCCCTCATTTAAAAACCCATTTACATTATAAGCCCTAACTCCTGTAACAACCGCGTCAAATCCGGCCAAATATTCGGCGGTACAATTTGCTGCCGTAATTTTTTCTACACGGTATCCAAGTTGCACAAGTGCCTCTTCCGTTAAATCACCAGAACCCGCAATATAGCCCACCCTATTGCCTTTTACACGAATTGGTACATCTACTAATTTAATAAGGTCTTGGGTTAAATAATGCGTATTCGGTATATGATCGTAAGTTATTTTTTGAACATGTTCACTATACGTTTGCGTTCCTGCATTGTTTGTAATGGCAACAGCTGCATGAACTGACGCCACTGGTTTAGCTTGATTATAAAATGCTGCAAGTGGAACTTCGATGGTATTTATTTTTGAATTTTTAAACACCGAATCGATACTTTTTAGATATACTTGCTTGGCTAGCTTTTGATCAAGTAAACGGTACTCAACACTTGCGTCTACCCTTTTGTTTTGATTTGATAATACAGTAAGCTGTAGCGGTGTTGCTTGGTATTTTTTTCCTTTTTCAGAAAGTACATTTGTTAAAACCACAGTAGGCTTTACAACGAGTTCATACGGCGGAATGAGAATAAATGGCTGCACACATTCACCTTTAACAAGGTCTACATATTTATATTGTACAGGCCTGGTCATTGCAAAAACAACGCCCTCAATGTTACAATTAAACTGAACAGATAATGTAGGCTCATTCCATGCCTTTCCTAACACCTGGTTATTTGTAACTTCAAACATGCCATCGGTTTTTTTAGGATCTTGTAACCAGTAGGGTTGAAATTGATTTTTTACAACTACTGGAACTAGGCTTACCGCGAAATTGTAATTTTTATTTTGAACCAATTGTTGTCCAACCTGCTTTTTAAACGCTTGATTTGTTACAACAATATTTTCTAACGTAACGCTAGCAGTAGATCTGTTATTAATAGCACATGTAAAACTAATTGAATCTCCTTGAACTGCTTTTTCTGAAACTGTAAATGCCTCTAAAGACAACCCTGCTGCTGCTTCAATAATTTGTTGCACAGCTTGCAACTTATGAGACTTCCACACCGATTCAGGAAGGGCTTTTATTTGTTTATAAATAGCAACGAGTGAAGGCAGTGATAATGCAGGCTGCAACGGATTGTACGAAGCAATAGCAGCATCAATAGAAGTTGAAATACCTTCGGCATTTTGTCCAAGTCGGGTCCAATTAATAGTTACCCCATCCAACAAATTTTGCGTGGGTGCTTCACCTACAATAGTTGTAAAGTATTCAATAACCTCTCCTTTTCGGCGTGGCCTACCTTCGCCCTGACTTTTATGCATGCTGCGCGCTTCACCACCAATTTCACCATAACTTTTTCCTTCTAGGGCATTATAAACGCCAACATCCATTTTAAATTGATCATTACTTGTTGTATTGGCACCGCCAAAATTAAACGTATTCCACAAGAGCCTTTTTGCCTGCCAAATAGTAACACCGTTTGTGAGCTGCTCCGGAAATTGAGTTGGATCTGCAGCTGCAATAAATGCTTCCCTTGCAATTTGTGCAGATGCACTGTGGTGGCCATGGCCTGCGCGCGCGTCCGGAGGAAAGCGCGCAATAATTACATCAGGCTTATAATTGCGAATCACCCAAACGGCGTCTGCTAAAACTTTTTTTCTGTCCCATACCACTAGCGCTTCATCCATACTTTTACTAAAGCCAAATTCGTAAGCACTTGTAAAATATTGTTCAGCCCCATCAATTTCTCTTGCAGCTAATAATTCTTTGGTTCGAATCATACCAAGTTCTATCCCTTGCTCTGGGCCAATTAAATTTTGACCACCATCGCCTCTTGTTAAACTTAAATACGCTGTTCGGTACATTTTTTCTTTGGCCAAATAAGGTAAAAAGCTATTGTTTTCATCGTCGGGGTGTGCTGCTATATATAAAACAGAACCTAATACTTGCAACTTTCGTAAAGATTGCAAAATAGATGCACTAGACAATACGCCGCCATTATTTTGACTTACTTGTTGCGCAATTAGGTTACTACTAAAAAACTGTAATCCCAATGCTGTAATCAGTGCAAAAAAGTAACATTTTTTCATAGCTGTTAAAACGCCCGGATGGACGGATATTTAAATCATGTACGGTTTGTTAAACAATGCGTGAATGTAGCAAAAAATGGCCCAGATTTAACCAAAAATTGAGTAATTTTCAACCATGAAATCAACAATCTTTACCCTCCTCTTATTTTGCATCTATAGTAGCGTTATAGGGCAATATGAAAATTCTATTGTTGGCCCTTCAAAAGCTGTAAATCCATACCAATATAGTGTTGTTAAATCAGGCACTTTTAACAGAGCCAGTGTTTCAAGTGCACACCCCCTTGCGAGTATGGTGGGCGCCGAAATTATGAAGCAAGGTGGTAATGCTTTTGATGCAACCATTGCAACACAATTTGCACTTGCGGTTGTTTACCCGGGTGCAGGTAATATTGGCGGTGGTGGATTTACACTTGCTAGAAAAAAAGACGGCACCCTAATAGGCATCGATTATAGAGAAGCCGCTCCAGAAAAAGCCAACCGAGATATGTATTTAGATGCAGCAGGAAATGCACAGGACGCACTTTCCCAAAATGGACATTTGGCATCTGGTGTACCGGGGGCAGTGGCAGGTATTTTTGCCACCTACACACATGCCAAACTTCCTTTCGCAGTTCTCATTCAACCTGCAATAGATTTAGCCCGCTATGGTTTTGTAATCACAGAAAAAGAAGCTTCTAGTTTAAACGGAACAAAAAAAGATTTTATACAATATTCAACGAGGCCTTCTGCATTTGTTAAAGAAACAAAATGGAAAGTTGGAGATACACTTATTCAAGTAGCGCTTGCACGTACACTTGCGAGAATTCAAAAAGATGGAGTCAAAGGATTTTATGAAGGTGAAACCGCAGCACTTATTGTTGAAGAAATGAAAAGAGGTGGTGGCATTATTTCGCTAGAAGATTTAAAAAAATATCAAGCAAAATCTAGAACACCTATTGTGTTTAATTACCGCGGATATGATGTCATTAGTTTTGCGCCTCCAAGTAGTGGCGGTATTTTAATTGGTCAGATGCTTAAAATGATAGAACCCTTTAATGTTCAAAAAATGGGTTTTCAAACACCAGCATCGGTACAACTCATGATTGAAGCTGAGCGCCGTGCCTACGCCGATAGAGCGGCGCATATTGGAGATCCTGATTTTTATAAAGTGCCTCAAAAAACACTACTAAGTAGCGCCTATATTAAAAACAGAATGTTAGATTACAAACCGGGCATTGCAGGTTCGAGTGAGCAAACTGGAGCTGGAAATGCACCAACATCTGAAGAAACAACACACTTTAGTGTTATTGATGCAGAAGGAAACATGGTTGCAGTAACTACAACGCTTAATGGAGGTTATGGGAACAGAACAGTAGTAGGCGACGCCGGTTTTATTTTAAACAATGAAATGGATGACTTTAGCGCTAAGCCAGGCAGCCCTAACATGTACGGCGCTATTGGTGGAGAAGCAAACTCCATTGCACCCTACAAGCGCATGCTTAGCTCTATGACGCCAACACTGTTAACAAAAAACAACAAACCATATTTGACGGTGGGCACACCCGGAGGCACTACCATCCCAACATCAGTGTTTCAAACTATTGTAAATCTCGTTGATTTTAATATGAGTTTAGAAGACGCCATTAATAGTCCAAAATTTCATCACCAGTGGCTCCCTGATGATGTAAGCATCGAAAAAACATTTAATGAAAACACTAAGGCTGAACTTGAAAAAATAGGCTACCGTATTAAAAACAGAGGGAGCATTGGTAGAACTGAAGGTATCCTTATTGGGCCAACAGGTAAAAGAATTACAGTTGCAGACAAAAGAGGCGATGACGCTGTAGCCGGTTACTAATCATTGATATCTGAATATTTAAGACGCTGAAAAGAAAATTACAAATATCTAGAAATATTTTACTCGCCATTATTGCGGGTATCTTTTTGATGCTTCTACTTTTAAATACAAGTCCAGTACAAAATTATATAGCGCAAAAAATAACTGCTTCCATTTCAAAAAAAATAGGCACGCAAGTAAGTATTAGAAAAGTATTTATTTCACCATTTAATAAAATAAATATTGAAGGTGTATTAATTCGCGATCAAAATACCGATACCCTCCTATTTGCCAATTTGTGCAAAATAAGAATTACAGATTGGTTTTTTCTGAAAGAAAATGCAACGCTGAGTTATATTGGCATAGAAGATGCTGTAGTTAAAATCAACAGGAAAACAAAAAAATGGAATTACGATTTTATTACAACCTATTTTAATAGTAATGATTCTACTAGCAAAAGTGGTCGTACGCAATACGATATTAAAAAAATTGATCTAAAGTCTATACGGTTCGAACAAAACGACCAGTGGACAGGGTCTTATATGAAAGCTAGTGTTGTTAGCCTAGTAGCTGATTGCAAAAAAATAAATAGTGCAACAGGGTTTATTAAATTAGGAACTATTAGCCTCGATCAACCTTCTTTTGTAATGAAAGTAATTCCTGCTTTACAACCTAAGGGTACCAAAGAAACAAATACGCCGGCTACAAAAACGAATCCACTCAATATCAATGCAGATGAAATCACAATCAACAAAGGGTCACTAGCCATTGATAGTGACTTAGAAAAACCATACCCGAATTTTGACGGCACACACCTTAATTTTTTTAGTATCAACGCTTCTATAAAAAATGTTTTTGTATCAGAAAAAGAAATAAAAGCCGGTATTGCGCTTTCGGCTAAAGAAAGATCCGGCCTTGTAGTAAAAAAATTAAATACCTCCTTTACGTTGAACCCAAACATCATGGAGTTTGCTAATTTAGACCTTCAAACCAACAGGTCGCGTATTGGCAACTACTATGCCATGAAGTTTAAAAACTTTGATCAAGACTTTAGCAACTACATTTCCAACGTTGTAATGATTGCAAATATCAAAGAGTCCACTGTCCACACAGACGATATTGCATTTTTTGCCCCTGCCATGTCTATGTTTAAAACAAAGGCACTCCTTTCTGGTAATTACAAAGGCACTGTTGAAGATTTCACAGTCAATCAGCTTCAATTAAGAACTGGAACTAACAGTGTTTTGACAGGCACCTTTTCGATGAAAGGTTTACCAGCAATAGAAACCACACAAATTACTTTAGAACAAGGTTTTGCGCAAAGCAACTACAAAGACCTGGCCCAGTTTATTCCAACCATTCAAAATATTAAAAGTCCAAACATTGCTGCGCTAGGAACCGTGTTATACCGCGGTGATTTTAGGGGTACTGCCTTTGACTTTGTAACCAAAGGGGTGTTTAGTACCGCACTCGGGGGTATTAATACAGATATTAATTTAAAACTTCCCCAAAAAGGAGAAGCCAGTTACAAAGGGAGCCTAGAAACTATTGCATTTAATTTGGGAAAATTCACGAACAATACCGATTTAGGCGCTATAGATTTTAAAGGAAGTATCGAAGGCAGTAGCTTTGATATTGAAAAATTAAAAACAAGCATTAGTGGGGACATAAGAGCTATTGAGTACAAAAAATACAATTATAAAAGCATCGTAACAAACGGCACTTTTCAGAAAAAATATTTTAGTGGTGATATTATCATCAACGACCCTAACTTAAATTTCACGAGCTCTGTAGAAATAAATTTCAATCAAAACATACCCGCTTTTAATATTGTAGGTGACTTAGCTTATTCAAATTTAAAAGCCCTTAAGCTATATCCTACTTTTATTGAGGTAACGGGGTTACTAGACGCTAACTTTACAGGCAGTAATTTAGATAACTTTATAGGGAATGCTAAATTTTTAAACGCAAATATTAATGACTCAACAACGAAGTTGAATTTTGATTCACTAGCGGTTCAGTCATCTATGGTTGGAAAAGAAAAATTAATTACGTTAAAAAGCAACGACTTTAATGCAAGTATTAACGGGCAATTTAATGTTGCCGACCTACCAAAAAGCATTCAATCTTTTTTACACCACTACTACCCTAATTATATTGAAGCACCCGGCAAACTCAGTGCAGATCAAAACTTTACCATTAAAGCAAACGCCAACTATATAGACCCCTATGTAAGTTTGTACAATAAAAATTGGAGCGGATTTAATGATCTATCGTTTGAAGGAACCATAAACACCAAAACCTATCAATTAAGCGCAACAGCCAATATACCATACGGTAAAATCGATGACTATGCTATCACTGGTGCTAGCATTCAAGCCAAGGGCGACAAGAACAACCTAACCTTACTGACCAATATTGACAATTTTGGTATTGGAGATAGTATTCGTTTCCCTAATTCTATCATTTCTATAGATTCAAAAAACGACAAATCAATTGTTCAAGTAAAAACAAGCGCATCTAGCAATTTAAATGACGCCAATTTAGAAGCAGAAGTATATACGCTGCAAGATGGCGTTCGCATTCAATGGAAGCCATCTAATTTTACCCTGAACAATAAAAAATGGACCCTCGAAAAAGAAGGCGAACTGGTACTTCGCAAAAACTTCGTGCACGCAAGTAATGTAAAATTTGTACAAGGTACCCAAGAAATATTAATACAAACAGAGGAGGAAGACGGAGGAAATACAAATCAATTAAATATAAAGCTTAATAATCTTGTAATTGGCGATATTACAAATTTGATGATTCAACAACCACGATTTGAAGGTATTGCCAATGGAAATATTACACTAAAAAACATTTTTTCTGATTTAAAAGCAGATGCAAGAATTAATACCAGTCAACTACGGGTTGACAATGACTCGGTAGGGCTTGTAAATATTAATGCAGGCTACGATGCAAAAACAGGCAACCTCCCGTTTTTAGTAGTATCCGATAACAAAGATTATAAAATACGCGCAAACGGATTCTACAACCTATCAGATAGCTCCCAGCAACCACTTTACACAAATATTCAATTGAGCAATACCCGCATCAATTTTGTAGAACAGTTTTTAACAGGTATTTTTTCTGATGTAGATGGACGTGCTACAGGACAGCTAAGCATACAAGGTAACCCAACAAGCCCAACGCTATTAGGTGATGTACTCGTACAAGATGCAACCTTAAAAGTTGATTACACACAAGTTGATTACAAAATTGACAGCTTACGTATTCAATTTTTAGATGACGGAATTGACTTTGGAAAGTTTACTGTAAAAGACAAATACAATAACAAAGCAACTGGTTCTGGTAAACTCTATGAAAAGCAGTTTGAAAACATGGCTTTTGATTTTGATATTAATACCAATAATTTGCTTCTCATAGATACCAAGGCAAAAGACAATTCAATCTTTTATGGCAAAGCAATAGGCAAGGCTAACTTTAGCTTTAAAGGGCCTTCAACAAATGCGAAAATTACACTTGTAGCAGAATCTACAGATAGTTCACACATTGTTTTACCCAACGCCGTATCTAAAGAAACGGCAAGCGCAGATTTTATTTCCTATAAAAAGTACGGTACCGAAATTCAAACAGAAAATAAAAATTCCGATTTTAATTTACTCGTAGATCTGGATATAACAGCCAATAACAAAGCGGAAATTGATGTTATTTTAGACGACATATCTGGCGATATTATTAAAGCAAACGGAAGTGGCCGTTTAAAAATTAGATCTGGTACTACAGAGCCACTTACTATTAGAGGGCGCTACAATATTGACAAAGGAAATTATGATTTTAGCTTTCAGTCGATTATTAAAAAGCCATTTGAACTGATTCCCAATAAAGGAAATTATATCGAATGGACTGGCGACCCCAACAAAGCAAATATTAAAATTGATGCACAGTATACCGCAGAGCAAGTTGCCTTATATGATTTAGTAGGTAATTTAAATATGAGTGGTGCTGTTAAAGGATACCGTGGCCCTGTATATGTAGTTGCGCAGCTTAGGGATAAATTAACAAAGCCTACAATCAGCTTTAAATTAGATTTTCCACAAGGGAGTCCTATCAAAACAGACAATGAACTAGTACAATATTTAACGAGGCTAGAGCAAGACGACAATGAAATTCTAAAACAGGTTTCATTTTTAATTGTATTTAATTCCTTTGCCCCACCTACCATTGGAAATGGAGGAAACGGCAACAACAATACCATGTTTGCAACGATTGGCGTAAATACACTTTCTCAGATACTAACCAAAGAGATCAACAAAATGTTCTCCAATATGCTTTACAAGCTTACTGGTGACAAGAGTTTGAGGTTTGATGTAGGCACATCCTTATACAGTAATGCCGATCTTTTAGGGGCCGCTTCCGGCATCAATACAAATGCCTCAAATACTGGCATTAACAGATCACGCGTAAATTTTAAAGTAGGTAAAAGCTTTTTTGAAGATAAAATTGTAGTGACGTTTGGTGGCGACTTAGATTTCAACTTGAGTAATTCGTCAAGTGTTAAAAATGGCAACTTGCAATGGCTTCCCGATTTAAATATAGAATTCATTCTTACCCAAGACCGTAAATTAAGGGCTATTCTATTTAATAAAAACAGCCTAGACATCAGTGGATCTAGCTTTGGAAGACGCAACCGTTTTGGTGCCAGTATTTCCTATAGAAGAGATTTTGAAAGGCTATTCTAATATTTTTGCTTCAATACAGGCATTGGTAATTTGATACAATCATGCATGCGGTAAACAGCAAAATGCCTAACCACAACCCCACTCCTTTTTTGATCAATCACAACGGGCGTATCAATAGTTTTAAAATATTGTCCATACGCTTCTGTAACATTAAATGGCACATTAGAAGGCACTATACAATATGCATCGGCGCCAAGTACGAATGCAGGACGCATTTCATTTAACCAGGCAAACTTATGGATATCTTGAAGTGGACCCATGCCAATAAGTGGCAGTCCGGTTGTACGAGACGTATAAAATTCTAAATGACCAGCCGGGAACCATTTGCCTACAATAATGGAAGGTGCTTTGCCCATCACATAACTAGATTGATCCTGAGCAACTAAGGTTTTAAAAGCGGCACTAAAATCTTTCCATCCACTCAAATCTAACGTAGGGCAATACTCTCCTAAATTATTTTGTTGTTGACTACCAAAATTACCTGGATATTTTTGCACAAGAATTACTAGCAATAATAAAATTGAAAAAACTAAAGCGAACGCAGCTCTTACCAAATAAACCGTCCAACCCACTTTTTTTTGATCCATATAAATACCAGCAAGTATCATTAATGGAATAAATGCAGGACCCGACCAGTGTGGTAATGTAGGATTAAAAAGGGCTACCATCCAAAAAATTAAAATAAGCGGCACACTCATCCACAATAACCAGCGGCCACTATTTTTTTGTTGGAACGATATTTTTTTAATGGCTACAACAGCTACTGTCATTAAAATATACACGAATGGATTCTGGTATAAAACCTCTCCTATAAGTTCAGTTGTAAAACTAGCTACATCAATACCAGTATGTGTTACACGCTCCGAATGAAAACGGTAGGTAATAAAATCATACACAACATTCCAATATAAAATAGGTGCAAGACAAATTAGTGTAATGCTTACCGCTACTATAAACGACCCACTAAATAGTTGCTTTGGGTTTGTAAATAATAAATACGCACCAAAGCCAGCCCATAAAAATAAACCATGCACTTTAGAGAGCGTGGCCAGTCCAATAAGTAACCCGAGTAAAATCCAATAGCCTATTTGCTTTTCTTTATTTGCAAATAGTAGTAGCGACATGACATACAATGAAGCTGTCCAAAATAATAGTTGCGCACTATCTGGTAAAATAAAAAAGCCGGCAATAAAACCCGTGTACACTCCTGCTTGATACAGCATGGCTGCATAAAAGCCCGCTCTTTCATTTGACAAAACTGCAGTTATTTTAAAAATAAAATAACAACCTACACTAGCAGTAATAATAGGACCTAAACGCATACTGAGTTCAGATACCCAGTGCATATTAAGTGTGGATGCACGAATTAAAAAACCTACAAGTGGCGGATGGTCAAAATGATTGAAATCTAGCTGTAGCGCATAAGTCCAGTAATAGACTTCGTCATTTCCGAGTTCTAAAAATGGAGCTGCAAATATTTTAGCACAGGCAGCAAAAAAAATAAGTAGGTATACTTTTTGAGAATAAGTCTTTAACATAGTTAAGACAATTAAGCGCCCTTATTAACAAACCATTCAACTGCTAATTGATACCCCTTTAATCCAAGTCCAACAATGGAACCAGCTGCTTTTGCAGAAACATGCGAGATTTTTCTAAAATCTTCTCTTGCATGTACATTACTAATATGTACTTCAACAACAGGTGTTGTAATAGCAGCCACGGCATCGCCAATCGCTACAGAAGTATGGGTATAACCACCTGGATTAAATATAATACCAGTAGCCGTAAAACCAACACGCTGTAATTCGTTGATGAGTTCACCTTCTACATTGGACTGAAAATATTCGAAATCAATATTTGAATATTGAGCCACGAGCGCATGGTACCAATCATCAAAAGAAGCAGTGCCATATACTTCTGGCTCTCTCTTACCCAATAAATTTAAATTGGGGCCATTGATGATTACAAGTTTCATACTATGCTTGTGCTTTTATTAATTGAATGAAATCGTCAAACAAATAACGGCTATCATGCGGACCTGGCGTGCTTTCGGGGTGATATTGCACACTAAATGCAGGCTTGTTTTTTAAACGAATACCTTCTATAGAATTGTCGTTTAAATTAACGTGCGTTACTTCTACATTAGGATGATTTTTTACCGCTTCAGGATCTACACCAAAACCATGGTTTTGCGTAGTTATTTCACACTGACCCGTAATAATATTTTTTACCGGATGATTGAGTCCTCTATGTCCGTGGTGCATTTTAAATGTAGGTATGTCATTAGCAAGCGCTAGTAACTGATGGCCTAAACAAATACCAAACACGGGCTTTTGTTCTTCTAAAACTTCTTTAACAGTAGTGATCGCATAATCCATAGAAGCAGGATCACCAGGACCATTAGAAATAAAATATCCAGAAGGATTAAATTCTTTTAAACGACTTAATGGTGTTTTTGCAGGATGCACTCTAACATGCACGCCCCTATCCACCAAGCATTGTAAAATATGTTTTTTAACACCAAAATCTAAAACCGCTACTTTAATAGCAGCATTAGCATCACCCATTTCATATTCAGATTGGGTGCTTACAGTGCTCGCTAATTCTAAACCATCCATACTAGGCACGGTGGCTAATTTCTTTTTCAACGAGTCAATATCTAAATCATCAGAAGAAATGATGCAGTTCATAGCACCCTTTTCTCTAATGTGCGCAACAAGTGCACGTGTATCTAAATTATCAATGGCTACTAAATTATTGTCTACCAAATACGTGTTTAAATCACCATTGGCAAGAAGTCTACTAAACTGCTCTTCTAAATTACGTGCAATAAGACCTCTAATTTTTACAGTACTACTTTCTACGTCGGTATCTTTTACGCCATAGTTACCTATGTGCACATTGTTCATGATTAGAACCTGACCCGTGTAACTAGGGTCTGTAAAAACCTCTTGGTAACCTGTCATTCCGGTATTGAAACAAATTTCTCCAGTGGTAGTGCCTATTTTACCAAAAGCATAACCATGAAATACGTGTCCGTCAGCGAGAATTAAGATTGCGGGCTTTTTGGCTTGAAGCGTCATTGTAATACTAGTTTTCGGTTTGTTTGATGGTACAAAAAAAGTTCAATTCTCTTGTATCTCCTTATTTTTTTTTACACATAAAAAAAGGCAAGACTAAAGCCTTGCCTTTTATATAATATTACCGTTTCAAATTATTCAGCTGCTTTATCAGTTGAAGAATCTGCGGTTGGTTCTACTGCGGTTTCAGCTACTGGTGTTTCAGCTACCACTTCTGCTTCAGCAACATCCGCTTTTTTGGTTGTTGCACGGCTACGACGTGTTTTTTTAGCTGGCTCAGCTGCTGCATTAACTGAGTTACCATAGATTTCGTTGAAATCTACTAGTTCAATCATTGCTTTTTCTGCGTTATCCCCCGGACGAATGCCCAACTTAAGGATACGTGTATAACCACCCGGACGACCTGCTACTTTAGGACCAACTACTGTAAATAGTTCTTTTACAGATTCTTTGTCTTGTAGGTAACTAAAAACAACTCTATGCTGGTGCATGATTGTTTCTTTGTCATCGCTCTTTTTAGTTTTAGTAATTAACGGCTCAACGTATGTTCTTAAAGCTTTAGCTTTTGCTAAAGTAGTAACAATACGCTTGTGCGTAATTAACTGGCTAGCCAAGTTGGCTAACAATGCTTCCCTATGTGCTTTTTTACGGCCTAGGTTGTTGATTTTGTCTCCGTGACGCATGACTTTTGTTTTAATCCTTACACCGTGTCAGGAATTGTAAGGCGTGAATAATGGGCTATGCCCTTTTATTAATTATCTAGGTTATCTAAACCTAATTTACCTAAATCCATACCAAAGCTTAGGCCTCTTTCTGTTAACACTTGCTCAATTTCAGACAATGACTTTTGACCAAAGTTTCTGAATTTCATAAGGTCTTCTTGCTCGTATTGAACAAGTTCACTTAAGCTATTGATTTTAGCTGCTTTCAAACAGTTAAATGCACGTACAGAAAGATCTAAATCTTCAAGTGGTGTTTTAAGCACTTTACGTAATTGTAATACATGCTCGTCCACTACATCTTCTTTCTTATCTTCTTTATTATCAAAAGTGATGTTTTCATCAGTGATGATCATAAGGTGTTGGATAAGAATGCGAGAAGCTTGCTTTACAGCATCTTCTGGATGAATGGTTCCATCGGTAGCTACGTCTAAAATTAATTTTTCGTAGTCAGTTCTTTGTTCTACACGGTAGTTTTCAATTGCGTATTTAACGTTTTTGATTGGCGTGTGAATAGAATCGATTGCGATGTATCCGAAAGGAGCATCTTTAACTTTATTTTCTTCTGCAGGGATATAACCACGACCTTTTGAAATCGTTAATTCGATATCCATTTTAGAAGTTGTATCCATGGTGCAAATGCTCAACTCAGGATTCATAACCTGAAAATGTTGAGATAATTCACCAATCATACCTGCATTAAATTCGGTACGACCTTTGATAGATAAGTTGATTTTTTCTGTTGCAACTTCATGGTCAACATTTTTCTTGAAACGAACTTGCTTCAAGTTTAATATGATTTCAGTTACATCTTCTGTAATACCTTTGATTGTAGCAAACTCGTGGTCTACACCTTCGATTTTGATACCTACAATTGCATATCCTTCCAGTGAGCTAAGTAATACTCTGCGTAAGGCATTACCGATTGTTAAACCAAAGCCTGGTTCTAAAGGACGGAATTCAAATTGTCCGTCAAACTCTGTTGCTTTTTGTAGAACAATTTTGTCTGGTTTTTGAAAGCTTAATATGGCCATATTAAAACTTGTTTTTTATTAGTTTGTCCGGGTCAATATTGAAACCGGAAATTGGATTTTAGTACGTATTATTTAGAGTACAATTCTACGATTAGTTGCTCCTTAATGTTTTCAGGTACATTCTCTCTTTCTGGGAAAGTGATGAAGGTTCCTTTCTTTTCATTTTCGTTCCAATCTAACCAACCGAACTTAGGATTTTTACCGCGGCTCTTGCTAGTTAATGCAGAATTATGAGCACTTTTTGGACGGTAACCAATCACATCACCTGGCCTACATGTGTAAGAAGGAACGTTCATGATTTCGCCGTTTACAGTTACGTGCTTGTGGTTAACCAACTGACGTGCTTCTGGACGACTAGCTGTTAAACCCATACGGAAAACTGTGTTATCTAAACGAGCTTCTAATAATTTGATCAAGTTTTCACCAGTAACACCTTTTAAGCGTGCTGCTTCTTCAAATGTTTTACGGAATTGGCGCTCTAATACACCATAAGTATATTTCGCTTTTTGCTTTTCGCGTAATTGAAGTGCGTACTCACCTAAGCTTTTACGCTTACGTGCTGCGCCGTGTTGACCTGGAGGGTTGCTGTTTTTTCCCAACCATTTGCCATTTCCGAGGATTGGCTCTCCAAAGATTCTGGAGATTTTTGTTTTTGGACCTGTATAACGTGCCATTTTTTTAAACGCAATTTTTTAGAGGCTGCGGACCTTTTTTGTGATTTTTTAATGACGATGTATCATTGTTAAAAATCTAAAATGAATGATACACCCTGTATAATAAAATAATTAAACTCTTCTTTGTTTTGGAGGACGACAACCGTTGTGTGGCATTGGCGTTACGTCTTTAATAGAAGTTACTTCGATACCTGATTGTGCGATAGAACGGATAGCACCTTCACGGCCAGAACCTGGTCCTTTAACAAATACGTCAACACGCTTAAGACCTGCGTCAGAAGCTACTTTAGCAGCATCAGCAGCAGCCATTTGAGCGGCGTATGGTGTATTCTTTTTTGAACCCCTAAAGCCCATTTTACCAGCACTGCTCCAGCTAATTACTTGACCAGTTTTGTTGGTAAAACTAATGATGATGTTGTTGAATGTTGCAGAGATACGTACTTCACCAGTAGCGTCTACTTTTACAACTCTTTTTTTGGCAGCAGCTTTTGCACTGTTCTGCGCTTTTTGTGGTTTAGCCATTTTTGTTTTTTGAGGTAGTCTTTAAAAAATAACCCTAGGGTTAACCGGGGTACCAAGTGCTTCTCCTGCTATCCTAATTACTACAATTAGGCGGCGATCCGATAGCTTTTGGGTTTGTATATTAAAAATGGTAAAAGCGGTTGATGAACCGCTCTTACCAAATTAATTATTTTTTAGGTGCCTTTTTCTTACCAGCAACTGTCTTACGCTTACCTTTTCTGGTACGGCTGTTTGTTTTAGTACGTTGGCCACGAACAGGTAACCCTTTTCTGTGACGAAGACCACGGTAACAAGCGATGTCTAACAAACGCTTAATACTCATAGAAACTTCACTACGTAAAGCACCTTCTACTTTAAACTCAGTGTTGATGATGTTACGAATAGCAGTTTGTTCTTCATCATTCCAAGTATTTACTTTTTTATTAAAGTCAATACCTGCTTTGGTTAAGATATACTGTGCAGTTGAACGACCAATACCAAAAATATAGGTCAGACCAATTTCGCCTCTTTTGTTTTTTGGTAAGTCAATACCGGCAATACGAGCCATATGCTTTTTTTAGATTTTATTTTACTGTTTGTAGTTACTGATTGAAAAAACAATTGGGTGCAAATGCGCACCACCACTGGTTTTATCCTTGACGTTGCTTAAAGCGAGGATTCTTTTTGTTGATTACAAAAAGTTTACCCTTGCGCTTGACAATCTTGCAATCTGCACTACGCTTTTTGATTGAAGCTCTAACTTTCATCTCTTTAGTTTTAGTCTGGTTGTTATTCGGTTTATCCTACCCGGTTATTTGTACCTAAAAATAATCCGACCCCTACTTAAATCGTATGGACTCATCTCAACGCCGACTTTATCGCCAGGTAAAATTCTGATGTAGTGCATCCTCATTTTTCCTGAGATGGTAGCCAATATTTCGTGGCCATTTTCTAGCTTAACCCTGAACATAGCATTGCTCAGTGCTTCTAGAATAACTCCATCTTGTTTGATCAACGGTTGTTTAGACATACAATTTTTGGGGCTGCAAAGATATTAGAATGCAACCGAAATACGAAGAAAACGGGGAAAAATTTACAGAATTTGTCAAAAATTACGTAACTCCTTGATTTTCAATGTATAATTTGGCTATTTGAAAATGGTGGCTAGCTTGCTTGACAGTTCCTCCCCCCTAATATTCTTGGCAATGATCTTGCCAGCAGGGTCAACAAGGAAGTTTTGCGGAATTGCTTGAATACCATATTGTTTAGCAACTTGATTGTCCCAATACTTTAAATCTGAAACCTGTGTCCAAGTTAATTGATCGTCATGAATGGCTTTTATCCATTTGTCTTTAGCGCCTGGTTGGTCTAAACTAACACCTAAAACGGTAAATCCTTTAGCGTTGTATGTTTGAAAAGCTTTTACCACATTTGGATTTTCTTGACGGCAAGGACCGCACCAGCTCGCCCAAAAGTCAATGAGCACATATTTGCCTTTAAAGCTAGCCAATGAAACTGGCACATCTAAAGTGTCGTTTTGGGTAAAATTCATAGCCATCGCACCTACCGCTGTTTTTTTAGCAGTTACTATTTTTTCCGCAAAAGCCTTTCCACTTGGGGTGGCGCGGGCAGGTTCAGACAAAGCTTTGTAAATAGGCTCCACTACCTCTGGATTGATATCCCAACCAGCCATCTGACCTAGCGCATACATCGCAATGGGAGAATTATTGTTGGTTGCTAAATAACCCTTGTATACTTCTTTCATCTCGGCATCAAGTGCATCAAATGTGGCATCGAGTGTTTTCATTTTTGCAGAGTCTTTAGCTTGGTAGGCAGCGCTATAAGCTTTACTAGCCCCTTGCATTTTATCATTTACTGGCTTTGTTTTTTCAGTCAATGTCAAAAAAGCATCATGTGCTGTAGAACCCTTCACTTTAACATTGCTAAAGGAATCTACAGAACTTACCTGAATGGCACCAGGTGCTACAAATACAGATGCATAGTCGCGAGGTTGAACCATTTTAATAGGCTTTCCTTCTGCATCATTTTTATAACGTACAAAAATGGTCACCATTAAAGGTTCCGCTATTTTGCCAGAGAAACTATATTTTCCATCTGTAGGAGCAACACTATCTCTTACGGATACACCGTCGGCTCTATAAGAATAATATACCTTATTAACTGGTAGTGTTATGTTTTGAAGGGTACCGCTAACGGTAAAATTTTGGGCTTCTTGTGCATTTGCAGCAAATGATGCAAGCACCAATAAAGCGAGTACTAATTTTTTCATGGTTTATTTTTTCGATTACGATATGGTAACGAATATACAAAAGCCTTTACAAGAATAAAAATTAGGTTCACGCATGCCAATATTGAGTAGTTTGCGCGCGGATAACATCGATACATGAAACGGATAGGCCTTATTTCAGATACCCACAGCTATTTAGACCCCAAAGTAGCGCATCATTTTGCCGATTGCGACGAAATCTGGCATGCTGGAGATTTTGGAAGCTATGAGGTAGCAAAGGAACTTCGGGCTATAAAGCCACTTCGTGGGGTTTATGGTAATATTGACGGTCAAGATATTAGATCCGAATTTCCCGAGTGCTTACAGTTTGAGATTGAAGGTGTAAAGGTTATGCTATTTCATATTGGTGGCTACCCGCCTAATTATAATAAAGTAACAAAGCCAATCATTGCCGCCTATAAACCGCAGCTATTTATTAGTGGTCATAGCCATATACTAAAAGTAATCTACGACCCTGCAATGGCTTGCTTACACATCAATCCGGGAGCAGCTGGTAAGCAGGGTTGGCATAAAGTTAAAACCCTCATCAAAATAGATATTGATGGTACAGACATTAAAAACTGTCAAATTATTGAATTAGAAACAAGGGTGTAAAAGGCCATTAAAAAATTACATGCCCGGAAACAATGGACGCGCAATTTCAATACCTCTAAACGGCCAAGGCACTCCCGCTAAAATTAATACGAGCGCAACCACAAAAAAGTAAAACGCTTTTTTATACTTGGTGGTACTATCTACATTCTTTTTTGCGACGCCATGTGCAAGTGTTAAAAAAACAATCGCTGCAATCATGGTTACTGGATGCTCCACCCAATAAAAACGGAAAAATTTATCTTTCATTACAGAAGTGCCTGCGGCTAACTCTGAGGTAAAAATACCAATACGACCTGCTAGTACTTGATAGAGACCTAATAACAAAGTGATATGCCCAGCTATCATGGTAAAGAGCCAGGTTTGTTTATCTGCTGCGTCAAACTCTTTTTTTGACTGCCAACCCGTATATGCTTTTACAATAGAAACGAGTAGTAAAACAAGAATAATCCAACGCAATAAATTATGTAAATGTAAAAGTCCGGTTGCCATAGTATTTGATTTTTATAATGCTAATATAGTTGATTTGGGTTTATTCAACCCAGTCTGCTACAAACAAATTGGTATCTCTTGTGCCGCCATTGTTTCGATTAGAAGCAAAAATTATTTTTTTACCATCAGGGCTAAACATTGGAAATGCGTCAAAGCCTTTGTCTCTACTAATTTTTTCGAGACCCTTCCCTTCCAAGTCAATGAGGTACATGTTAAAAGGAAATCCTCTTTTGTATTCTTGGTTGCTACAAAAAATAATATGCTTACCATCAGGTGTAAAATTAGGTGCCCAATTGGCCTGGCCTAATGCAGTAATTTGTTTGGCATTGGAGCCATCTGCATTTGCAACAAACACTTCCATATTGGTTGGCGCCACCATACCTTCTGCTAATAATTCTTTGTATTCTTTGATAGCTTCCGGTGTTTTGGGTCTACTAGCACGCCAAACAATTTTTGTTCCGTCGGGGCTAAACCATGCCCCGCCATCATACCCTAATTCATTGGTTACGCGCATTTCTTTTCCCGATTTTAAATCCATTACATAGAGTTCTAAATCTCCACTTTTATCAGAACAATAAATCATTTTTTTACCATCTGGAGATACGGTTGCTTCTGCGTCATATCCTTTAGCACTCGTAATTTGTTTTACAATTTTACCCGACATGTCTGCCATAAAAATGTCGTAACTATTATAGAGTGGCCAAATATATTTATTCCCATATTTTGATCTGTCAGGAACTGGCGGACAAGTATCTGCACCTAAATGAGTAGATGCATAAATAATATGTTTACCATCAGGCAAAAAATAGGCACAGGTAGACCTACCCTTTCCAGTACCAATCATTTTTGGTGTAAATTTTTGCGCATCCGTTACAGGAACTTTAGCAACAAATATTTGATCACAAAAAATACCTTCTTTTGGATTTGTTTTTTGAAACACAATAGACTTTCCATCATAACTCCAATATGCTTCTGCATTGTCGCCACCAAAGGTTAATTGCCTTACATTTTTAAAATATTTTTCGCCGGCAAAATGCACCGAGTCTTGGGTCGCATACTGTGCAAATACGGGTGTAGCTAACACCACAAAAAGCAATAAATAAATGATGTATTTAAATTTCATAGTATTGAGTTAAGAAGTTGCAAAAGTAAGTATGTTTCAATGTTTTTATGTCAGTGTTGTGTCAGGAGATTGAAAAAATGACGTTATTTTGATGATGCGCCCAATTCTACTATTAATATGCCTCATCACACTATATGCCTGTAACAACAATCAGGACAATACAATCCCTACAAAGGCGTCGAACCCATATCCAAGTTATGTAACTGATTTATTAAATGAAATAGATCGTTTTCCTGACAGCACCGAACTTCGCGTCCAACTTATAGATACCATGGATAGCCTATTTTTAATCAAAGAGGCCATTGTACAAATGGACTCACTAATAGTTAGAGACCCAGGTAACTATGGCAATTGGTTTAGAAAAGGTGAATTAGCTATCCGAATGGCTGATACTACCCTTGCCATTCAAAGTTTTTCGACAGCAGCAAAAATCTATGCCAACCCTGATGTTCTACTCACACTTGCTAATTTATATGCTGCTCAAAAAAACAAAATAGCACTTGAATTGTGCAACAACATCATTGCACAAAAACCAGACAGGACCTACATTGCACATAGCTACTATATTATGGGACTCTATTTTGGAAACACGGGTAAAACAAAAAATGCGATCGACAATTTTAACAGCTGCATTCAAAATAATTATTTTTATATAGACGCTTACATGGAAATAGGCTGGATTTATTTTGACCAACAAAAATATGACAAAGCAAAAGGGGTTTTTGAAACAGCGGTTGCCATAAAAGCCACTGAAGCAGCGCCACATTATTGGCAAGCCAAATGCCTCGAAAAATTAGGGCAACCACAAGCGGCACTGAACGCCTACCAACTTGCTTTAAATTTAGACAGCAGTTTAGGTGAAGCCGCCGAGGCAATTTCTAGAATAAAAGCTGCAAAAAAGTAGCCCGGTTGCTTAAAAAAGCAGAAATTTGCACAAAACCTACCTATGCCAATCATTGCTCCATCATTATTAAGTGCCAATTTTTTAGCCCTTCAAAAAGATTGTGATATGCTTAATAACAGTGAAGCCGAATGGTTTCACCTCGATGTTATGGATGGCAGGTTTGTCCCTAACATTAGTTTTGGACTTCCTATTATAGAGCAAATCAGAAAAGCGACTTCTAAAATTTGCGACGTGCATGTTATGATTTTGGAGCCAGAAAAATATGCAGAAGCTTTTAAAAAAGCAGGTGCCGATATTTATACCGTTCATATAGAGGCTTGTCCGCACCTTCACAGAAATTTACAACAAGCTAAGCAACTTGGCATGAAAGCCGGTGTGGCACTTAATCCGCACACACCTATTCAAACGCTGGTTGACGTGATACAAGATATCGATGTAGTATGTTTAATGAGTGTGAATCCTGGATTTGGTGGTCAACAATTTATTCCACAAACCATTCAAAAAATTGTTGAATTAAAAGCACTGATCACTCAAAAGAATACAAACACCCTGATTCAAATAGATGGTGGCGTTACACTTACAAACGCACCTCAAATTTTAGCTGCTGGTGCAGATGTTCTTGTTGCAGGAAATACCGTTTTTAAGTCGGAAAATCCTACAAAAACAATTGCAGCACTGAAAGCACTATAATTTTTGGGGCTAAAAAAAATATTCACAATTTGTTCATAAATAAGGCTTGGAAAAGTGGTGTCCAATAAGTTAAATTTGATTAACCACCTCACTAAAACCAAGCAAGTTGACAGAAACAATCATCAACCTCGACTCCGTAAATCCCATCGAATTTTTTGGCGTAAACAACGGAAAACTAGACGTTTTAAAAAAGAAATTTCCACTACTAAAAATTTTATCGCGTGGCACCCAACTCAAATTAAGTGGAGCACCAGAACAGATAGATACTGCAGTAGAAAAAGTAAATTTAGTGTTGCAATATTTAGAGCGCAATGGACACTTAAGTGAAGATTATTTCGAGCAAATTTTAGGCGGGGATGACGTAGAAACGACCGACAACTTTGCAGATAAAAACCCAAATGATATATTGGTTTTTGGACCCAACGGAAAAACGGTTAGGGCTAGAACAATAAACCAAAAAAAGATGGTAGCTGCCGCCGATAAAAACGATATTGTTTTTGCAATCGGACCAGCCGGAACGGGTAAAACATATACTGCAGTTGCACTTGCTGTGCGTGCATTAAAAAACAAACAGGTTAAAAAAATAATTTTAACCCGCCCTGCAGTTGAAGCAGGTGAAAACTTAGGTTTTTTGCCCGGCGATTTAAAAGAAAAAATCGATCCGTATTTACGTCCTTTGTATGATGCACTTGATGACATGATTCCTGCCGAAAAATTAGGATATTACATGACAACTAGAACCATCGAAATTGCGCCACTCGCTTACATGCGTGGAAGAACACTCGATAATGCTTTTATTATTTTGGATGAAGCGCAAAACACAAATGATTTACAATTAAAAATGTTTTTGACGCGCATTGGCGCGAGCGCAAAAGCAATTATTACGGGCGATCCTACCCAAATAGATTTGCCACGTAATATGCGTAGCGGTCTTGAAAAAGCCAGCCGAATTTTACAAAATATTGAAGGAATTTCTCATATTGCCCTCTCCGAAGAGGACGTGGTTAGGCATAAATTGGTGAAAGCCATTATCAAGGCCTACAACAAAGAACAGGAGAATGAGGAAGAATCATATGGTAAAAGATAGCCCCAAACCCCTCAAAAAGGGTTTTTTTTCAAAAAAAAGGCGTTTTTTACCTAAAAAGTGTCCATTTGTTAATACTCTGTTGAAATTAGTAGCGGAATATTCGTTTTCTTTGCAGCTGAAAAATCAAACTTATGCTTAGTAAAAAACTCTTGCAATTTGTACTTGCGGTATTAATCCTACCAGCATTTGCACTAGCACAGAATACCACCAGTAGCCTGAGTGGTTCTGTAAAAACAAATACCGGTGAGGTATTAGTTGGCGCAACCGTAACAGCAACCCATGAGCCTACCGGTACAACCTACCGTGTACAGAGCCGTGCAGGTGGCCGTTTTGACATCAGCAATATGAACCCTGGTGGTCCATACATCGTTGAAGTATCTTTCTTAAATTATGCAAACGAAAAAAAGACCGACCTCTACCTTAGCTTAGGTGATGTTTTAAAAGTTGATTTCGCGCTTGCCTCTAAAGTAAATAACCTCGGAAACGTAACAGTTAGCACTTTACGTAAGACTACTGAAACTTCTGGTAAAGGTGGTGCTGAAACAACAATTGGTCGTGATAAAATGGCGAACTTACCTACAGTAGGTCGTAACATTTACGATTACTTACGTGCAGTTCCTCAAGCTAAATTGGTAAACGGTTCTGAAGGTGCTGTATCTATTGCAGGCCAAAACAACCGTTACAACGCATTCTATGTGGATGGTGCGATCAACAATGACGTATTTGGTTTATCAGCTTCTGGTACCAATGGTGGTCAAGCTGCTATCGCTCCCCTTTCAATTGATGCGATTGATCAGTTCCAAGTTGTTATCTCTCCATTTGATGCATCACTAGGTAACTTTACAGGTGGTGGTATCAATGCGATCACTAGATCAGGTACCAACAAAACTTCTGCTTCAGTATACTACTTCTTACAAAACCAAGATTTAGCTGGTAAAACACCAACTGGTCTAAAAGAAAATGCAGTAAGACTTAATAACTTCAGCAAAAAAACCTACGGTTTTAGACTTGGTGGAGCTATTACAAAAAATAAATTATTTTACTTTGTAAACGTTGATTTACAAAGAGATCTTCGTCCTCAACCATTTGACTTTAGTCAATACAACGGTAATACAAAAGACATCAACGTTTTAAATAGTTTAGCGGCTACTTTAAAGTCTAGCTATAACTATGATGCTGGTGGATTTTTAGACAACACTGAAGAAGTAAATGCAGATCGTATCACTGCAAGACTTGATTGGAATATCAATGACAGACACAAGTTATCTTTGTCAAACAGATATACAAAAGGTGAGCGTTTAAATACCTCTACTTCAAGTTCTGGAACCATTAACTTTTATAACAATGGTTTCCAATTCCCTACAACTACCAATTCTACTTCTGCAGAATTAAAAAGTTTAGTAGGTAAAAATGCAAGTAACAAAATGTTAGTTACTTACACAGATGTTAATGATGACAGAGGCCCATTAGGTCAAGCGTTCCCAAGAGTTCGTATCAACGATGGTTCTGGTGCAATTGTATTTGGCCCTGATAATAGTTCAACTGCAAACTTACTAACGCAAAAAAACTGGTCATTCTATGACGAGTTTAAAGTAACACTTGGTAAGCACGCACTTAAGTTTGGTGTTGACTATGAGTATAATGATGTTTTCAACACTTTCATTCAAAACACATTTGGTAACTATACCTATGCTAACTTAAACGACTTTTTAACCAATGCAAGACCTCAAAACTACCAATATGGTTTTTCTATGGTTGACAATGGCAAAGGTGATAATACAGATGCTGCTGCTAAATTCAAAATTGCTAAGGGCTCTTTATTCTTAAATGATGAATTAAGACCTACAGATAATTTAACATTGAGCTTTGGTATCCGCGCAGACTACTACAAGTTTTTAAGCATCCCTTGGGCAGACGATTATACCAATAACGTTGCGATTCCTAAGTTTTCTCAATACCACGATTTACAAGGTGCTAGATCAGGTTTAACACCAAAAGTACCTATCGCTTTCTCACCTAGAGTTGGCTTTACCTACAAAATCCCTGAAGAAAATTTAATTGTACGTGGTGGTTTAGGTTTATTTACAGGACGTATTCCTCTAGTATGGCCTGGTGGCTTGTACAACAACAATGGTATTTTTGTGGGTGGTTACTCAGCTAACGCTACACAATTAAATACTGTTCGTTTCAGACCTGATCCTAACAACCAGTGGACGCCAGCGCAAGTTGGTGCAGGTGTAACAAAAGGACCTCTTAACTTGGTTGCTGCTGAATTTAGCACACCTAAGATATTTAGAACTTCAATTGCACTTGATAAGAAATTTGGTAATGGTTGGTCTGGTACTTTAGAAGGTATCTTTAGCAAAAACTTAAATGAAATTTACTATACCAATATTAACTTGTTACCTCCAATTGGAGTTTCAAACGGTGTAGGAAGCAGAAATGTTTACTCTACTACCAACAATGGTCGTATTCCTTTGAATGCTGATGGTTCTAACCCTTATGATAACGCTATATTATTAAGCAACAACAAAGGTAAAACTGGTTATTCTTATAGCTTTACTTTAACAGCAAGCAAGCGTACCAATACTGGTTTTGCATTTGATGTAAACTACACCTTTGGTAATGCAGTTGCTGTTAACGACGGTACAAGTTCTGTAAACTTTAGCCAATGGCGTTTTATGGAAACTGTAAACGGACGTAACTTTATCAATCGTTCAAATTCAGATTTCAGTGCAGGTCACAGAGTTTTCACATACTTAAGCAAGAAGTTTGAATATGCTAAGAAAACTTTAGCAACCACTATTACACTTGCTTATACAGGACAATCAGGTTCTCCAATTAGCTTCACTTATGCGGGTAGCCCTGTAAGAGACGTTAACGCTGGTGAAACCAACGATTTATTGTTCATCCCTACACAGGCGCAATTAGCTGCTATGTCTTTTGCTACAAACACTGTTTCTGGTGTAACATACTCTGCGCAGCAGCAAAAAGATGCGTTAGAAGCATTTATTCAGTCTAACCCTTACCTCAGAAACAACCGTGGTAAATTTGCTGAAAGAAATGGTTCTCGTACTCCGTTCACAAACATTGTTGACTTAAAAATTGCACAAGACTTTAATATTAAAGTGGGTGCTAAGCGTTACCAATTCCAGTTAACATATGATGTGTTTAACTTTGGTAACATGATCAACAGAACTTGGGGTAGAAACTACTTCCAAGGTAATGACAACTTCTCTCTTATTACTTTTGGAGGTTATGCAAGTGCTACAGACTTAACACCTGTTAACTTCAGATTTAACCCAACTATCAGAACTCCATGGGGTGTAAGCACCACTACAAATGCTGCTTATGCTGCAAGATGGATCAGTCAAGTTGGTTTACGTTTTAACTTCTAGTATTACAATATACCAAGACACTAAAAAGGTCGAATCTTAATTGATTCGACCTTTTTTTTATGAGAAAAACGAGTTATTTTTAGTTGCTCCATTTGCTTCACAAAATAACACAACATGTCTAGCGTATCGCCTACCCTATTTACACTTGGTGTAGAAGAAGAATATATGGTTATTGATCCCATTTCTAAAGAACTAACTAGCCATGAGCAGCGAATTGTAGTAGAGGGTCAAAAAATACTCAAAGACAAGGTAAAGGCCGAAATGCATCAGGCCGTGGTGGAAGTAGGCACCGACATTTGCAATAATATAGAAGAAGCGCATAAAGATGTTGCCTCGCTCCGCAATATTGTATCCACCATTGCGGGTGATTTAAATTTATGGGTAGGTGCTTCAGGTACACATCCATTTAGCCATTGGCAAAATCAACTCATAACAGATCATGTCAGGTACAGTCAAATTGTAAATGAATTACAAGAGGCTGCGAGGAGTAATTTAATTTTTGGACTACATGTGCACGTGGGTATGCAGGACCGAAAAATGGCCATGCATATTGCCAATACAGCTCGGTATTTTTTGCCACACGTATATGCGCTTAGCACCAACTCTCCTTTTTGGGAAGGAAGGCTTACCGGATATAAATCTTACCGAACAAAAGTGTTTGATAAATTTCCGCGAACAGGTATTCCCGATTACTTTGAAACAATTGAAGATTACGAAAACTATGTGGACCTCCTGATCAAAACAAATTGCATAGACAACGCTAAAAAAATATGGTGGGATGTGAGGGTACATCCAGTATTTAATACCGTAGAATTTAGAATTTGTGATGTGCCATTAACCATTAAAGAAACCACCGTTATTGCAGCTTTGTTTCAGGCCATATGTGCTAAAATTTATAAGCTGAGGCATCAAAATTTAAATTTCATGAATTACCAGCGCTCGCTGATCAATGAAAATAAATGGAGAGCTAGCAGGTACGGGATTGATGGTACGCTTATTGATTTTGGTAAAGAGACAGAAGTTGAAACCAAAGCACTTATTTATGAGCTACTAGACTTTGTAGATGACACCCTTAACGACTTAGGAAGCAGAGATATACTTTCAAATATAGATGCCTTATTTAAGGCGGGTACGGGTGCTGATAGGCAACTGGCTGTTTACCATAAAAACAACAGCTTTATAGAAGTGGTGGATTATATCCATGACCAGTTTTTAGCCTAATTATAATTGGCGCGCCTAATTGTAATCAAATAGTGTAGCTGTAAAAATAGCGCGTTCCCGTTTTTTAAAAACCACATCCCAGTTGCCCTTGTACCTGAGTGTTTTAGGAACCGTGAGTCCATTAAATTTGGTCATTTCTACCTCCATGGCAACATCAAAATCATACACCCCTGCTTTATAACTTAATGCGTAATTACGACCCAGTACTTCTAGGGTTTTTAAATCAAACCAGGTATTCATTTGATCCACTACCACGCGGTCACTTTTAAAATAACCTAGTGTCTCTTTTGGCTTGATAGAAAATAAATAAGAGAGCGTTCCTTTATAATCCACAATATCTAGGCGGTAATCATAGAGTTCGTGTGCTGCTTCATCATATAAATCCAGCTTATCTCCAATAAACGGGATGCCAGGGATTTTTTTACCCGGATTAAAAAAAAGCATTTTTAATTGGTCTTTGTGCTTTTCCATTCCCGACTTATTACTCGTTAATAAGTTACGACCCTTTACAATATTATTTTCACCACAAATTTTTCCTTTGGTAAAAAATAAACTCGCATACAATTCTGGAGTTAGGTAATTGTACTTGCCATTTCCCGAATAAAAATCACCCGTGGTTTGCTCTTCCAAAACATCCATAGTTCGGCAATTACCAATATGATTTTGACGTGTTTTACTATTTAAAGAAGCTTTAACGGCACCATCTTTACCAAGCATTTGAATGCTGTTATAGGATGAAAACCCAATAATTCGTAGGTTTCTGAACGCCTTGTAAAATGTAGTGTCTTGTTTGATGGCAGCGAGTACCGATTTGTAATCAAAATTATTTCGAACCACTACTTCTGATAATGTAAAAGACTGATTGTCTATTGCAACGGTGGAGTCTTGTGCATCCACTGCTCCTCCTATTAACAATAACAACAACCAAGTATACTTTATCATTTTATAAAAATCATTTTATAATCGATACGGGTTTTGCCTTTAGAGATATCGTTTAATTTTCCTTGGAGTAATTTTTTACGAAGTGGCTTTAGATAATCGATAAATAATTTACCCTCAATATGATCATACTCATGTAAAATAACACGGGCTGTTATGCCATTAAATGTTTCGGTGTGGGTATTAAAATTTTCGTCTTGGTACTCTATGGTAACGGTTTCGTGCCTAGGCACGTCTTCTCTGATATTAGGAATACTTAAGCATCCTTCGTTGTAGGTCCAAACCTCTCCTGCTAAGTCAATAACTTTTGCATTAATAAATACTTTTTTAACCCCTGGCGCATCTGGGTATTTACCTATTTCGTGCGGTTCCAAACTTTCAAATATTTGAGCGCTGTCGATAACAAACAAACGTATGTCTTTATTAATTTGAGGTGCAGCAAGTCCTACCCCATTACTAGAGTACGTGGTCTCCCACATATCTTCCAATAATTTAGGAAGTGACGGATAAGAAGCGTCTATTGGAGCACTAACCTTTCTTAAAATTTGGGCCCCATAGGCTACAATTGGAAGAATCATGACAATTGAATTGTTGAATAATGGCTATTAAGGCGCAAAAATACCCCCAATTATGCCAATCAACAAAAATAGACCTTAACGGTTTGCTAAATATTCCTGTAACATAATAGTAGCCGCTATTTCATCAACCATTTTTTTATTTTGTCGATCCTTTTTTTTCATGCCCATTTCTACCATGGCTCTAACCGCCATTTTAGAAGTATAGCGCTCATCTACGGTTTCAATGGGAATGGCAGGAAAGGTTCTTTTGAGTTGTCCAATAGCCGCCTTAACCAGCGGCGTTGCGTGTGTCGGCGTATTGTCTAAACTAAGTGGCGCGCCAATTAAAATGAGTTCAATAGCTTCCGTTAATAAGTAGTTTTTTATAAAAGCATGTAAATCTTTGGTGTCAACAGTTGTTAAACCCGTTGCAATAATTTGCAGTGGATCGGTAACGGCTAAGCCCGTTCTTTTTCCGCCATAATCGATGCAAAGTATTCTAGCCAAAGTAATAATGAATTTTATTGTAGAAATAAAGCAACCAGCACATGAATACCAAATATAACACTTGCGATACCATTAGCTGTCATAAAGGCAATATTTACTTTGGTTAAATTAGTAGGTGAAACAATCGAGTGCTGGTAATATAGCATCCCAATAAATACAAGCGCTCCTTCCCAGTAAAAATATCCGTAACCTGCTAACACACCAGCTACAACAACCAATACCGCCGCAATGATATGCAGGAGCACCGACAACTTTAATGCATTTACTTTTCCTAAATAAGTAGGAATAGAATGCAAATTTTGAGACGCGTCAAAATCCAAGTCCTGCATCGCGTAAATAATATCAAAACCACTCACCCAACAAATAACAACACATGAAAATAAAATAGGTAATGTTGCAAACGTTCCTGTAACTGCTAAATAGGCACCAATAGGCGCTAATGACAATCCAAGCCCAAGTACTATATGACACAGTGCTGTAAAGCGTTTGGTGTAACTATAAAATAAAATAACAAAAAGTGCTACCGGCGATAAATAAAAACAAATAGGATTTATACAATAAGTAGCTGCTATAAAAACGACTGCATTTAAAATTACAAACCTCAGCGCACTTGATGCAGCAATAACACCACTCGGTATTTCCCGAATGGCTGTGCGCGGATTTTTAGCATCAAAATGCCTATCGAGGTACCTGTTAAAAGCCATAGCAGCACTACGCGCAGTAACCATACATACGAGCACCAATAAAAATAATTGCAGCATTTGCTTTTGTAAAAGCACATCCAACATAGGAAGGCTTTTTTGTTGCGCATCAAAAAATATGCCCATAAAAAAACCAATGCATGCAAATGGCAACGCAAAAATGGTATGCGAAAATTTTACAAGACTTAAATATTTTTTTACCATCGGAATCCTTGCGTTAAATGTTTGATTGTTTCGTTCTCACCATTTCCCAAAGTACAATACCTGCTGCCACCGAAATATTAAAAGAATGCTTCATCCCTTGTTGTGGAATTTCGATACATCCATCACATGCGGCAATCACTTCTGTAGCAACACCTTCTACTTCATTACCAAAAACAAGTGCAACAGGCGCTTTGTTCATACCAGAAAATTTTTCTAGAGAAATACTGCCCTGGGCCTGCTCTACTGCATACACTTTATATCCTTTACTTTTTAAATCTATCACTGCATCAAGCGTATGTTGCACATACCACCAATCCACCGATTCGGTGGCGCCAAGTGCTGTTTTTTGAATATCACGATGAGGAGGTTGCGGGGTAAACCCACAAAGCACAATGCCCTCCAATAAAAACCCATCTGCAGTTCTAAAAACGCTTCCCACATTGTGCATGCTTCTGATATTATCCAGAATTACCACAATGGGCTGTTTTTCAGCTGCTTTAAATTCGGTTAGGGATTTTCGGCCTAACTCGTCCATGCTTAGTTTTCGCATGCTACAAAGGTAGTTTTAACCGCTCAAATAGAGAAGTGAATGTATAGCGCAAGATTTCTTATATTGAAACTAGTTTATTTGCAAAACCTTAAACAATTGATATGAACAAACAACTTATTAAACTTGGCTGCCTTGTTGCGTTAGCCTTTCCTTTTGCGGGTAACGCACAAGAAACCGTAGACCAGGCCATGATGCAAAAAATTAGAACCGAAGGTTTACAACATTCTAAAGTCATGGATATCGCTTTTAACTTAACCGATAAAAGTGGTAACCGTTTAACCAATTCGGCAGGCTTTAGTAGAGCTGCTAATTATGCAAAAGAAGCACTTACAAATTGGGGTGTTGCAAAAGCAGCCATTGAACCATGGGGTGAATTTGGTAAAGGTTGGGAATTAGAAAAAATGTATTTCGCAGTAACAGCACCTTATTATAAACCCTTAATGGCCTGGCCTAAAACTTGGACCGCAGGAACCAAAGGATTAAAAAAAGGAACTTTACTTTTAGTAGATGCAAAAGATTCTGCGGCACTAGAAGCTTTCCGCGGACAACTCAAAGGAAAAATAATTATACTGGATCAGCAAAATATTTACAAGCATAGTTTTACTGCCGATGCTAAAAGATATACCGATGAAGAATTAGCTGCTATGGCAGCCGCAAAACCAGCAGCACCAAGAAGTGCAGCGGCACCAACCGATACTGCAGCTCAGCGCAGAATGCGTGATGCCATGCGCGCAGGTGGCGGCGGCGGTGCAGCACGTGTAATGGCTTTGTTAAAAGCAATGGCGATGCAAGAAGGCGCTTATGCAATGCTTTCAACTTCTACCAGAAATCATGACGGAACTATTTTTGCACAAGGCGGTGGCGCCTATAAAGGAACAGATCCTGCTAACTTTTTAGACATGGCTGTTGGTGTAGAAGATTACAACACACTTTTAAGACTTGCTAAATCTGGAACGCCTGTAAATTTTGACCTCGATGTAAAATCTAGTTTTCAGGATAAAGATTTACAAGGCTATAATGTTATTGCAGAAATAGAAGGCACTGACCCACTTTTAAAAGATGAGGTTGTAATGATTGGCGCGCATTTAGATTCATGGCAAGCAGGCACAGGTGCTACAGATAATGCATCAGGTTCTGCAGTAATGATGGAAGCCATGCGCATTTTAAAAGCCATTGGTGTAAATCCAAAACGTACCATTCGTATTGGTTTATGGAGTGGTGAAGAACAAGGTTTATTAGGCTCTAGAGGCTACGTTAAAAAAACATTTACCGGCGATCAGGCAGCTGCTGCTGATAAATTTTCGGGCTATTTTAATATTGACAATGGAACCGGAAAAATTAGAGGTATTTATTTACAAGGTAACGAAGCTTGCGGCCCTATTTTTAGTAGTTGGTTAGCGCCATTTAAAGACCTAGGTGCTTCTACTGTAACGGTTAGTACCACAGGCGGAACTGACCACCAATCATTTGATGGAATTGGCCTTCCTGGTTTTCAATTTATACAAGACCCTATCGAGTACAATACCAAAACGCACCATAGCAATATGGACGTGTACGACCACCTGATAGAAGACGATTTAAAGCAAATTGCGACCATTGTAGCTGCCTTTGCTTATAATACCGCTCAAAGAGACGCTAAGCTACCTAGAAAAGGTAAAAATTAGCCGTAGGTTCTTATATTTGCCCCTATGGCAAAAGCGGCTTCAGAAACTCCTTTAATGCAACAGCACCGGGCTATTAAACAAAAATATCCTGGTGCTGTTTTGTTATTTAGAGTCGGTGATTTTTATGAAACATTTGGTGAAGATGCCATTGTTGCCTCAAAAGTATTGGGCATCACACTTACCAAAAGAAATAATGGTGCTGCATCAGAAAATGAGCTGGCTGGTTTTCCATACCATGCGCTTGATACGTATTTACACAAATTGGTTAAGGCCGGGCACCGCGTTGCGGTGTGTGATCAATTAGAAGATCCAAAATCGGTAAAAGGCATTGTAAAAAGAGGTGTTACAGAAATGGTGACACCGGGTATTGCCACTTCCGATAAATTATTAGAGCAGGGCAGTAATAACTTTTTAGCTGCTGTCCATTTTTCAGATAAAGAAGACAGTTTAGGTGCTTCGTTTTTAGATATTTCTACCGGCGAATTTTTTGTTGCAGAAGGCAACACCGAATATATAGACAAACTATTACAAGGATTAAAACCTGCCGAAGTTATTTTTCAACGCAACTTTCAAAAACAATTTGTTGAAAAATTTGGTCCAAAGTTTTACACCTATACCATGGAGTCTTGGATTTTTGATGAAGCTTTTGCAACCGAAAGTTTACTCAAACATTTTAATACCCATTCTTTAAAAGGATTTGGAATTGAATCACTTTCACAAGCTATCACTGCAGCAGGCGCTATTTTACATTATTTAAAAGAAACCGAACATCCAAACCTACAGCACATTACAGGTGTGCAGCGTATGGAACGTGAAGACTTTTTGTGGATGGACCGTTTTACTATTCGAAATCTAGAATTACTTGGTGCGGGTGTAGACCAAGGAAATTATTTATTAAAAGTTATTGATAATACGGTAAGCCCTATGGGCGCCAGGCTACTGCGCCGCTGGTTAATTTTTCCATTAAAAAATACTGCGGCTATCAATGATAGATTAGACGCCGTTGAAACACTTATAAAAGACCAAACACTTCGTACCACATTATCTGCTGCTATTAAAGCATGTGGTGATATGGAAAGGCTGGTAAGTAAAGTACCACTTAAAAAAATCAATCCAAGAGAAGTTGTTCAGCTCGCAAGAGGTCTAGAACAAATTAGTATCATAAAAGAAGCGGCTGCAAAAAGTAACAATAAAAAAATTACAGATGCTGCTGCCCTATTAGATCCAATACCAAGTATTGTTGAAACCATCTACCAGCAAATTGCAGAGAATCCTCCAGTTGCTGCAAACAAAGGTGGCGTTATAAAAGATGGATTTCATACAGAACTTGATTCTCTCCGAAACATTGCAACAGGCGGCAAAGACTTTTTAGTAAATATCCAACAAAGAGAAGCAGCTGCTACCGGTATCTCTTCTTTAAAAATAAGTTTTAACAACGTTTTTGGTTACTACCTAGAAGTTACCAACGTACATAAAAACAAAGTACCTGATACTTGGATTCGCAAACAAACTCTTGCCAATGCCGAGCGGTACATTACGCCCGAGCTTAAAGAATATGAAGAAAAAATAATGGGCGCCGAGGACAAAATAATTGCCATTGAAATTGCATTATTTGACAGCCTATTATCTACCCTTCAAAATTATATTGCAGTTATTCAGTTAAACGCACAGGTCATTGCACAGCTCGATTGCCTTTGTTGTTTTGCAGAAAATGCCCTTCAATTAAATTATTGCAAACCAAGCATCCATGAAGGTTTTGACCTGCACCTCACAGAAAGCAGACACCCCGTTATTGAAAGAAATTTACCACCGGGTGAGCCTTATATTTCAAATGATATTTTTGTTGATAATACAACACAGCAAATTATTATTTTAACCGGACCCAATATGAGCGGTAAGAGTGCCATTTTAAGACAAACGGCGCTCATTACATTACTTGCACACATGGGTTCTTATGTGCCAGCCACGGCTGCTAAAATCCCTTTAACGGATAAAATATTTACGCGTGTTGGTGCCAGTGATAATTTAAGTGGTGGTGAGTCTACATTTATGGTGGAAATGAATGAAACCGCTAGTATTGTAAATAATATTTCGGCACGAAGTTTAATACTACTGGATGAAATTGGAAGGGGCACCAGCACCTACGATGGTATTTCAATTGCTTGGAGTATTGTAGAATTTTTACAGGGCGCTTCTGCAAAACCAAAAACATTATTTGCCACCCACTACCACGAATTAAATGAATTAGAAACTTCATTAACCGGTGTCAAAAATTTTCACGTAACACACAAAGAAGTCGGTAATAAAATAATTTTCTTACGCAAATTGGCGGCTGGTGGTAGCACCCATAGTTTTGGTATTCATGTTGCAACCATGGCGGGTATGCCCCCTGCACTTATTAATAGAGCCAATGAAATACTTGCGCTATTAGAAGCCAAAACAGAACATCAAAAAGAAAATACACCAACACAAAAATTGGCAGAATCTGGCGCCAAACAACCTAAAGTGCAGCTGTCTATTTTTGATGAGCATACGGTTACTTTTGATAGCATTAGAACAGCGCTCAATAGTATCGACATCAATCAGCTAACGCCGGTTGAAGCACTTATGAAACTCAATGAAATTAAGGCTTTGCTAAAATAATTACTTCGATAAATAGGTTTTTACGCGGCTGTAAACAGGCTCACTTAAAGGTACTACTGGTAAACGAACTTCGTTCTCCAATAATCCCATTTCATGCATAAATGCTTTAACACCTGCAGGATTGTTTTCGGCAAACATAATATCATATCCTTCAATTAAAGGATCATTGATTTTTTTTGCTTCAACAAAATTGCCTGCTAAACATGCACGAACCATATTTGAAAACTGAGCAGGATACGCATTGGCTGCAACACTAATTACGCCTTGCATGCCACAAGCAATTTGAGGAAGTGCTAATAAATCATCGCCACTAACAACCACAAAATCAGACGGCGCGTCACGCAAAATATCCATACACTGCGCCATATCACCACTCGCCTCTTTCATGGCCACTACATTTGGACAATCTTTTGCCAAACGAATGGTAGTAGCCGCAGACATGTTACGTCCTGTACGGCCTGGTACATTGTATAAAATTACTGGCTTTGGGCTAGCCGCCGCAACCGCCATGTAATGCTGATAGATTCCTTCTTGAGAAGGTTTGTTATAATAAGGTGCGGCACTTAAAACAGCAACCGCTTTATCTAAAGGGAGTTTTTGTAAATCACTTACCACTTCGGCGGTACTGTTACCACCCACACCCACAATAATTGGTACCCTTCCGGCTGTGTGACTAAAAGTAAAGTCTATGACAGCAATTTTTTCATCTTTGGTTAAAGTTGGCGTTTCGCCAGTTGTGCCAAGGGTAATTAAATACTCAACACCGCCATTAATAACATTATCAATTACTTTACCTAAAGCAGTAAAATCTAAACTTCCATCTTTTGCAAATGGCGTTACAAGTGCTACGCCTGTCCCTCTCAATTGTTGCTGTACTGTCATCATTTAAATTTATGCGGTTGTTTCTTCCCAGAATCCCATTTTGCAATATTTGTCTATGCGCTGGTTGATTCGGTCTTGTGGGGCGATATGTTTTATTACATCGAGTTCTTTAACAATAGCTGTCTTTAAAAGTTCGGCAGCTTCGGAATAATCCCAATGTGCACCACCTAAAGGCTCGTGCACAATTTCATCCACAAGGCCAAAACCTTTCATATCTGTGGCCGTTAATTTTAACTGCTCTGCGGCCAATTCTTTTTTATCCCATGAACGCCATAAGATTGAACTACAACTTTCTGGAGAAATTACAGTGTACCAAGTATTTTCCATCATCAGCACCCTGTCTCCTACGCCAATACCTAATGCACCACCACTTGCGCCCTCACCAATAATCACAACAATCACCGGCACTTTTAAACGGATCATTTCATAAATATTTCTAGCAATCGCTTCGCCTTGACCACGCTCTTCTGCCTCAAGTCCTGGAAACGCACCCGGCGTATCTACGAGTGCAATAACAGGCTTATTAAATTTTTCTGCTAGTCGCATTAAACGTAATGCTTTTCTATACCCTTCCGGATTGGCCATACCAAAATTACGGAGCTGTCTCATTTTTGTATTAATCCCTTTTTGTTGACCAATCACCATTACAGTTTCACCATTGAGTTGCGCAAAACCACCTACCATTGCTTTATCATCCTTTACATTACGGTCGCCATGTAATTCAACAAAGTTGGTAAACATGTTATCGATGTATTTTAAAGTATACGGCCTATCTGGATGTCTACTCAATTGTACACGTTGCCATGGCGTTAGCGAAACAGTGAGTTCTTTTCTTTTTTCAAGAATAGAAGCTTCTAGTTGCGCAAGTGTTTTACTGTAATCTATTTTTGGATTTTTCTCTTGTAACTTTTTAGTATCCTCGATTTGCTCAAATAATTCCTTAATGGGCGTCTCAAATTCTAAAAATTGTCTATTCGGATATTGTGGCATAATAACTGCGAATTTCGGTAAAATTAGGGGTTCAAATATTTTTATGAAAAGATTTGTTTATCAAATGCGTTTACCCTTATCTTTGCCGTCCTGAAAACGACCTGTAAAGGCTGTTTTTGGAGGTTTGGATCGGTAGTTCAGTTGGTTAGAATGCCGCCCTGTCACGGCGGAGGTCGCGGGTTCGAGTCCCGTCCGGTCCGCAAAAGCCCTTAACTTTCAATGAGTTAGGGGCTTTTTTGTGTCCGTCCAATAAATAACACGATGGATATAGTGATTTTAGTGAATAATTAATATCTTCCTAAATAGAAAAAAAATCAAGTTTGAGGTCACTAAGTAAAATAGCATTGGGTATAGCCTTTTTTTTGATCAGCATTTTTTGTTGTTCAAAAGTACAAGCGCAAGGCCGCTTCGACAATTTTTGCAGTGGCAGTACCAATGATATATCAACAGCACTTGGCGTAACAGGAAGAACATTTAAATGGACACTTGGAACAGTTTCCAATACCGTTACAGGCGCCGTGAGTAATGCCACCTTAACCGCATCCATTACGCAAACACTTAATTTATCAGGAACTGGAACTGGAATTGTTAATTACAATGTAACCGATGATTTGGGTACTAGATATACAATTGTTGTTTCTGTTTTACCTAAGCCAACTATTAGCAATACGGCTACATGGAATACGGTTTCAGTTGGTTGCGGCAACAATATAAATTTTTCGGCTGCATCATCTATTGCAATAAGTAGCGATGGTTGGACATGGAGTAGAGCAGCAACCCTTGGCAACAATGCTATCTCGGGTACGGCTAATTTAATTAATGACAATTTAATTAATACCACGACAGCTCCAGTAAATGTGCCCTACGTAGTTAACATGCTTGCGCAAAATGGTTGCACCAATTCGCAAACACTCACATACGCAATTAGCCCTACACCGGTAATTTCTGACCCGATTAAATATGATACTATTTGTAGTGGAACCCCTATTTCATTTGTCCCAAAAACACAATTGTCTGGAAATGTGTATACTTGGGCAAACCCTGCAACAGGTGGATTAACGGGCGCATCTGCGGCTACACTTGCACAAAAAATTACCAACTTTAATCAAACCCTTAATAATACGACTGCCAATATTATAAACACAGTTTATAATATTGTTCCGGCCTATCAATATACCGGTTTTGCTTGTTCGGGACCAACTTTTCAGGTTTTTGTAACAGTGAGCCCTAAACCCAATATTGCTACAACCATTAATGTAGCTGCTTGTAGTGGTTCCCCATTTAGAAGTATTCCGGTGACAGGCGGAGCCACCATTATACCAACAAGTACGCAATACACTTGGTCTGCACCACAATACAGCGATACCAGCTTATCTGGTGGATCAGGTTTAACACAATCTCCTGTTCAAGAATATCTAGACCCGCCCATTAGCCAAACCTTGTTTAATAAATCTTTAGTTCCACAAACTGCTACTTATAATGTGTATGCTAAGGCTGGCAATTGTGTATCACTCCCTTTTGATTTAGTGGTTACTGTAAATCCAGTTCCGGTAGTTAACTATAAAGACACCCTCGTTGTTTGTAGTGGAACACCGCCAACTTTTGCTACGCTTCCAAATTTACCAACAGGCGTTACTTTTTCTTGGACTGCACCACAAATCACACCTGCCAATTCCTTATCAGGCACTGGCATTAATGCACAAAACAACCAAGTAACTTTTGCCCCCGTACTAAATAATTTAAGAACCATCTCTTCCATGGCCAATTACACGGTGGTTCCAAATACACCACAAAACTGTCCAGGTAAGCCGTTTCCAATTGTAATTAATGTGAATCCAATTGCAAATATTAGTACACAGAGAGTTGTGACATGTAGTGGTTCAAATTTTATTTCTAGCCCTATTAACGTTCCACAAAACACGAGCTATACTTGGAAAGCTCCATCAAATACTACAGGTATTTTTGTAGTAAACGGTAACCAAAATTTTAATGTTTCTGGTGATTCAACAATTTCAGGAAATTTAAACTATAGCGGCGTAGATTCTGGCGGCATTTCTACCTATACCATCACGCCTAAAAGTGGAAATTGCGTTGGAAATCCATTTAATTTATTGGTAACTGTAAGACCACTTCCTAGTGTTTCTACTGCCTCGCAAATAGCATGTAGCGAAGCGCCATTTGCTTCTTCACCAACTAGTAACCTAAGCAATATTTCAACATTATATACTTGGGATTTACCTGTTATAAGTTCGGCAAATGCAGTACTTGGTGCATCAGCCAATAACTCCCCTGCACAAAGTATTAACCAACTTCTCATTAATACAACAAGTGATGTAGTTCAGGCTACTTATTCTGTAACACCTACAGCACTTGGCTGTACAGGTAAACCATTTACATTTATCGCAGTTATTAATCCAAGGCCAAATTTTTCAAATAAGGATACCACCATTTGTCCTGGTTATCCTTTTTCAATGAATCCATCTCCACTTCCATTTATTACATCGTATACTTGGGACGCACCCGTTTTTAATATTCAAAATGCTGTGCTTGGAGGTCAGCCTCAATCAACCCCGCTTCCAAGTTTTAGCCAGGTGTTAACCAACACAACCAATTCAATAGATGTAATGGCCACATACAATGTGATACCAAGGTATGGAGAATGTGTAGGGAAACCGTTTTCGATTATTGTTACTGTAAAGGCATCGCCATATATAACAGATACCCTTAGCTCTATTGTTTGCAGTGGCAACCCTTTTGCAGTTAAAATGCCAAGAAATTTGCCGCTAGGTTCTATGTACTATTGGGATGAACCAACTTATTCTGGTGGAATTACAGGTGGATCTGCACAAACAATTTTACAATCAAATGTTTCACAAACTTTAAGAAATATAAATAGTGACACGGCTTCTGGTATCGCCTATTATTCTGTAACACCTGTAGCAAATGGTTGCATTGGCAGTTCCTTTGTTGTTAAGGTATTGGTGAAAGCCAATTCGGCAACATTAACAAGCCCATTATCACTTCCTGCAATATGCAGTGGTACTTCATTTAATTATACACCTGTAAGTAATTTTCCGGGCACTGCATTTTCTTGGGTAAGAGAAAGTATGGCTGGTTTACAAAATCAATCCAATGCTGGATATTCAGATATTAGTGAAACATTAATTGACACGATTGGTGATCCACTTGTTGTAAAATACCGTTTTTCTCTTTTGTATAATGGATGTGTTAACTTAAAAACACAAGAGGTTTCAGTGATTGTAAATCCAAAACCTGCACTAGGCAGCTCACTAAAGCCAACACCTATTTGTTCCGGTAATACTTTTAATTATACACCCGTAAGCAGTACTAGAGATGTTGCGTTTAGTTGGGCAAGAAGTTATGTTGTAGGCATTACCGAAGCACCAACAACAGGCAATAATAGCATTAGTGAAACGCTTCAAAATACAACATTCAATATTGTTCAAGTACCTTATGTATATACACTTACAGCCAATGGTTGCACCAACCAACAAACCGTATACGAAATTGTAAATCCGGTACTAAATTTGCCTGACATGACCAGCCAAGTTTGCAGTGGCAGTAATTTTAAAATTGTTCCGGACAATATTGTGAATGCCGAATTTTTATGGCCTATTCCTAAACTAGCAAATGGATTGACAGGTGGAACGGATAATACATTAATTCCTATTAATGGGATTACTGGTAACATTACAAATTTATCAGACACATCAATTGTAGCAAATTATAGTGTACAACCAATTATTCCTGGCGCAACAACAGGTGGTTGTTTAGGTAAACCATTTAAATTATCGGTTGTCGTAAATCCAATTCCTGTTTTGAGTAGCCCCCGCACATTACCAGCAATTTGTAGTGGCACCCCATTCAATTATATACCTACTAGTAAAACACCAGGAACTATTTTTTCATGGACTAGAGACACCATCGTTGGCATCAGCAATAAACCCAATAAGGGCTCTTTTATTATTAATGAAACACTTATTGATTCAACTATTAACCCAGTAGTAGTTACCTACAATTACAAAACTACTTTTAATGGCTGTACAGATAGTACACAAACCGTTCAGTTTACCATAAATCCCGCACCCATTTTACCTGACCAAAAAGTGACCATTTGTAGTGGAACTGCTTTTTCATTACCAACAAACCTTCAGCCTTTAAAAACAACGTATACTTGGGACATTCCAACCATTGTGCCAAGTAGTGCTTTAACAGGTTTCGCTGCAAAAAATACAGCCCAAACCTCGGTAACTGATAGCATTAACAACACTTCTATAAACGATGCAACAGCTACTTATACTATAAAACCATTTAACCCAACTTGTAGTTTACAGCCATTTAATGTGATGGTCACTGTTAAACCAATATCCTTAATTAGCGATCAAACTGTCAATACCTGTAATGGACTAAAGCTCAGTTTTACACCAAAAGGAACGCCTAATGGAACAAGGTTTAATTGGACATTTAGTGACTTGAATCCTTCTTTTGCATTATCAGGATATACCAATAATGACAGTTCACTTCAATCAAGTATTACACAAACATTACTAAATACAAGTAACAATATTATCAATGCAAATTATTTAGTTTCAACAAATACAAATGGTTGTAATGGTAAATCATTTCAATTAAAAGCAGTTGTAAACCCAACGCCTACAGTCAAAATAATTGCAGCTAGCTCAGTTTGTGAAAATGCTTCAGATACTTTAGGATTAACATTTACTGGAACAGAACCTTGGACCATTAGCTATCTCGATAACAAAGATAATTTGGCAAAACTAATAAGTGGTTTTACAAAACCAAATTCCATTTTTGTTCAAACCAACTTACCTAAAACAAACAATTATCAATTCTCTATTATTAATGTAAGAGATGCATTTTGTAGCAATGACACAACAAAAGGAAACCCAACAATAGCAAGCATTTCGCAACTGATCAACAAATTACCCAATGATACAATTTATGCACCTAATGGACAGTTAATATGTATAGGGCAATTTCAACCAATGGTTGTTGGCTCTATTGCAAAAGCATATCAGTGGTACTATAACGATTCTGCTATATTAAATGCTACAAGTATCAATTATAACGCTTACAACCAAGGTATTTATTCAGCCAAAGTTACCGACAATAATGGCTGTTCAAATATGACAGTGAATAAAATAAAAATGGTTGATTTAAAAACCTATGGTTTATTTTTTACCAATGACTCCATTAATTGTATCAATAACATAAAGCAATTTATAAACAACTCAGATACATCAACCATAAGAAATATTACATGGAAATGGAATTTCAATGGAGAAGACTCATCCAACAGTTACAATGCTATTGTGAATTTTAAAAAGCCTGGATTAAAGAAGATTTCATTGTCTGCCTCAATGCCATCATGTGCTTATTCCATTACAAAAGATAGTTTAATAAATATTGCGTTTCCTAGAACTGGGACTAGCCTTCCTAGGATTTCTACAAATGCAGGCAAACCCACCACACTAAATGCGCGCACATTTGAAGCACAAAAATATAAATACAGCTGGCAACCAACTTGGGGAATTAATTTCACTACCATTAACAATCCTGTATTTAACTACAACAAAAGCCAAAAATATTTTATAAAAATGACGTCGTCAGATGGCTGTATAACTGTTGATACCTTGGATGTTAAAGTATTTGACTCTGCACTTATTAATATATTTATACCTAAATCATTCACACCAAATGGTGACGGTATTAACGATGTTTTGTTCGCTTATTTAGCAGGTATGAAATCACTAACTTATTTAAAAATCATAAATAAGTATGGTAAAATAATGTTTGAAACAAGAAATTCAACAGAGGGATGGAACGGAATAAGCTACGGGCAAAAACAACCTATGGACGCTTACGTTTGGATTGCAGAAGGTATAGATAACAATGGCAACAGCATTCAAAAAAATGGAAACGTCCTTTTAATTAGGTAATATGAAATTTATTTATAAATATTATATCATCTTTTTTGCTTTGCTTTTCTGCAAAACTGTTGCTATTGCACAAGATCCAAATTTCTCACAGTTTATTGCTTCGCCATTATCCATAAATCCTGCATTAACCAGTGATGGTGAGTCTAATTGGAGAGCCATGTCGAATATTAGAACACAATCGGTTGGAATTGGCTCTACTTACATTACCCAAAGTTTATCTATAGATGGAAAATTAAAAAAAATTGATGACGATAATTATTTAGGTATTGGGGGAATGGTTATTGCCGAAAAAGCGATGGACGGCATTTTTAAAAGTACCTATTTAAACCTTAACACATCGTATCACTTATCACTTGATAACAAGGGCAATGGATTAGCCATTGGACTCGGGTATATTAATAACAACACACGCATAGACTTTTCACAGCTAAGCTTTGATCAACAACTTTCAAGTATTGGATTTGATAGAGCTTTACCAACGGGAGAACCTTCATTGCTTAATGCTACTTCATTTTCATCGGCATGTGCTGGAATTATGTTTACCCATAACGATGAAAATACTTTTTTTAACATAGGCGCTGCAGGCTACAGATTTGTCAAATCAAATAGAAGTATTTTAGATGACAAAACGCAGTACGTAAGCCCTAGATACGATATCCATGCCGATTTTGGAACTGCCTTAAATGAAAATTTAAATTTAAATTTTAGCGCAGTACACCTGATGCAAAATGGAACAAGTAATACTACCATTGGATCTAGTTTTGGCATATTACATAGTTCGGATAACTTTAATTCCGATCAATTAAGAATGATAAACCTTGGCATGTTTTATAAATTGGGAAATGCAATAATCCCATACGTAGGCTATGCATATAATAGTTTCCAGCTTGGCCTCTCTTACGATGTCAATGTTTCTGCATCAAAAAGTGGTTCAATAACTTCTAGATCATTTGAAATATCTTTTATGTACAGGGTATTTAATTCAAATAATAGCACAAGAAGAGGAAGGTACTATTCTCCATTTTAAATTGACCTTGAGCCATCAATTACTGATTTATAATGCGCTGAATCTGCGTTAAATTTTTATAATTTAATACAGGTTCTGACATGGAATTGACGCTATCAACAATCAAAGTGCGTTTTTCATAATCATCCCAAATCTGCTGCAGTGGATGCATTTCTACTTTTACAAAAAACAAACAAATATCACCTCCAATACCTACCGTCGTTTGGGTTTCGGTTCTAAAATAAAGATCATTAATTGATTGCGGGGTTGGCTTATTATAGCTTGGCAATTGACTTAAAGAAGGTAGCGATGTAAGTGTCCAAACATACCTTCTAAACATGGCATCTTGTTTTGAAATCAGAGCCGATACCTTTTCACTAGATCGTCTTAAGGTATCTCCATCTCCTACCGGCAGGTGCATATCAAAAAATGAAAGCCCTAGTTTTTGAGTAGGATAAAATCCACTAGGAAAGCAAAACCCTATCGTATGCAAATGACCGTCTTTTAAAATAGCAAGGTCTTCTTCTAACTGAATGCATATATCCGGTAGTGTGGTATTTACTTCAAACCCACAAAAGGCATTTAGGTGATGCAAATAATCATTATTGATACTTCCGCAAATATGACTTCCATGTAATTCAAGCTCCTTCTTTTTTTCTAATAAATATGCAGGATTTGGATGCACATTAAAAGCTGTTCCTTCATATTTTACAATATCAGGCCCAACCGTGTATGGAACTTTTATTGGAAATATCATTTGAAAATTAAAATATCTTTTACAATAGCGGCGCCCTGTTTTTCTTTTTTGATAAAGCCTCTATACATCCCTTCGGTACAAAACGGAAGTGAAATATTGCCATTTTTATCTACTGCAATAAGTCCACCATCACCGCCAAGTGCTGGAAGTTCTTTCATGACAAGTGTTTCAGAAGCAAGCGCTAAACTTTGACCACCAAACTCCATTCGATCACTGATACTTTTTGCCATCACAAGTCTTAAAAAATATTCACCCCAACCGGTGCAACTAATTGCCACCGTATTGTTGTTGGCATAGGTACCGCTTCCAATGATAGGCGCGTCTCCTATTCTACCCCATTTTTTATTGGTCATACCGCCAGTACTTGTAGCTGCTGCTAAATTACCATGGGTGTCTAGTGCTACTGCACCAACTGTTCCATATTTGTCTTTACGGCGCTGCTGCTCCATCTCAATCTCACTATTATATGCTGTTTGATTTACTTTTTTTAATTGATCCATCGAATCGCGTGCTTTAGCGCGCTGCAAACCCTTCCATCTTTCTGGCGTATAAAAATAAGATGGGTCAACTATTTCAATTCCTTGCAAAGCAGCAAATGCTTCGGCACCCCTGCCACTCAATAAAACATGTTCCGATTTTTCCATCACTGCTCTAGCTGCAGTAATTGGATTTTTAATGGTTCTAACACCAGCAATAGAACCTGCTGCTAATGTTTTTCCATCCATAATTGCTGCATCGAGTTCATTAACCCCTTCACTTGTAAATACAGCACCTTTACCAGCATTAAAAAGCGGGTTATTTTCTAGCACTCTAACAGTGGCTTCAACGGCGTCTAATGCTGTTCCTCCTTTTTCTAAAATGGCATTGCCTACAAGGAGTGCACTATCAAGTCCGCTCTTATACTTAGCCTCAAGCGCAGGTGTAAACTGACTTTTATTAAGCGTACCAGCGCCACCATGAATTGCCAATACATATTTTCCGGTATTAGATGTATTATTTGGCGCTGCTTGTTGGGCAAATAATGAGCTCGAGCAAACAGTAAGTAGTATATAAATAAGTGTACGCATAACTAGTATTTGAAGCAATTTAATATAATCTGCGGATTTTATTACCTTTAAATCAATGAAGAAGCCAGCTTCTATATTTTACTATTGGGTATGCTTGTGCTGGCTCATGTTTAATAGTTGCGCCAAAGACCTCTCCTACGAAGATGGCGGCACCATAAAAACCGCCCCTGTTGCTGTTGCGGGAAAAGATCAATCTATTGTTTTACCACAAGATTCCGCCTATTTAGATGGCAGTAAATCATATGATAACAATGGTAGCATTACAAATTACAAATGGACAAAATTAAGTGGCCCTGCAAACAATAATATTACAACTGCTTCATCAAAAACCACATGGATTAAAAAACTAACAGAAGGGAAATATGTTTTTGAATTATCGGTTATTAATAATTATAAATTAACAGCAACAGATACGATTACCGTTTATGTAGACAAAACAAAAATAGCTAGACCTCCCGATGCACAGGCTGGACTGGATCAAACCATTCAACTCCCTAATAATTCAGTTACACTTGATGGAAGCGCATCTTCAGATCCTGACAACGATATTAGTGATTATTTATGGACAAGAATTAAAGGTGCAGGCAACCCAACATATACTTCGCCTGCAAATGTTATAACGGATGTTACTAAATTAACTGCGGGACTTCACCTATTTGAAATTAGGGTTACAGATGCTACAGGATTAGTAGACAGAGATACGCTTACGGTTCAGGTAAATGAAGCGCCTGGTGTTCCTCCTGTAGCAAATGCAGGAACCGATCAAAATATCCCTTACGATTTAACAAAATGCAGTACCACCCCGGAAATCATTGCGCTTAATGGTTTAGAATCATACGATCCAGATGGAACCATTACAAAATTCAATTGGCAAATTATTTTTCCTATCAATGCAGCTGTTGTAATCACAAATCCAAACAAAGCACTAGCAACTGTTACAGGACTTTTAGCAGGGAAATATATTTTTGAACTGAGTGTAACAGACAATGATGGGAATGTAAAAAAAGACACAACACAATTAAATATAATTGCAACCAATAGGCAACTCATGCAAGCAAGGCTAACACCTGTTGGAACATTATCTGAAAAAAGAAAAGTTTCTGGGGTTGCTTTTTTAGGAAATAAAATATTTTTAGCTGGAGGAAGATATTCACCTGCTGGACCTGGACCCAATTTTACGTCGAGAATAGATATTTACGACATTGCAACAAAAGACTGGTCTACCAACGAGCTGAGTCAAAAAAAATGGGGCGTTGCAGCAGCAGTTGCTGGCAACAAAGTATTTTTTGGCGGAGGTACAGCCCTGCAAGGCAATGCATCTGCAACTACAAGGGTAGACATATATGATATTGTAGATCAAAAATGGTCAATTACAGAGCTGCCTAAAGCTGGACAATACACGGCCATTGCCCAGGGTAATAAAGTTTTATTTGCTGGCGGAACTGCGGTGTATATGTACGATTATTTGTCAGAAAAATGGACTACTAAAACAATCAGCCAACCACGGGTGAGTATTACTGCAACTAGTGTTGGGGGCATTGTCTATTTTTCTGGAGGTGCTACAAGTAATGTGGGCGGAACACCATTTGATAACATTGATATGTATGAACCAAAAACAAATAGCTGGAGTGTATCGAGTATGAGTAAGGCGAAATATGCACTCGCCTCTATTGGTTTAAGAGGAAAGGCACTTTGGGCAGGAGGTGTCACAGATAAAGGAGTTACAAACGAAGTAGAAATGCTTGATTTACTCGGAGGAAAAGGAACTACTTTTCATTGCTTATTTCAGCCAGGATCTTTTAGTACCAATAGCATGGGAAAGTTAGGCAACTATATTGTATTTTTCCCAGACAGCGGCGATGATAAAACCAGATTTGACATTTACGATTCACTCAACGACAAATGGTATATTGGCGTTTTAGATAAAAAAATTGGCCCTGCCATTTTAATTACAGCAGGGCCCGAATTATATGTTGTAGGCTCTTCTACTCCAGGTATCGACTACTACGATCAGCTCTGGAAATTAGATTTTTAAAATTCAATAATGAGACCAATACTTGGAAGTATGGTTGATTGAGAATTTTTTAAATATATCGGAACAGCGTTACTTCCATCAGGCATTAAAGGCTTTCCATCGCTTGTTACAAATGCTGTATTCGCTTCGTTTCTTTTGAAGGTATATAAATCTGCTTCCTTGGCTTCTGAACCATAAAAATTAGTGATATCGATATAAAAATCTAATGTAGTTTTTTTGAAATTCCATTTTTTATCGATTCTTATATCTGCTGCATTAAATGCTGAAAGTCGTTGGGAGTTAATTTGAGAATAATCAAAAATACCAGAACCAATGGCTAAATAATTAGCCCTACTTAAAGGTTCGTTATACGGCGTAAATGGAGCAGCGCCTTGGTATCTAAATTTCAAACCAATTTCCCAGTTTTTTGGTAGTTTATAGCCAGCTGTCATACTAATAAGTTGACGATTGTCCCAACTTGCCGAAACAAATTTATTGTCAAGCCCTGTAAATTCACTTCTATAAAAAGTATAGCTAAAAACACCAAAAAAGTTTTTGGTTAATTTTTGTTGTGCAAAAAATTCAAAGCCATAAGCGCGACCTTTTCCAAATTGTGCGATGGGCTCGTTACCAATTGCTCCAAACTCTAATCCTTTATTTGCAATACTTATACCATCATTGATACTTACTGGATAATTACTATATGCTTTATAGAATCCTTCAACGGTAATTCTAGTGGTGTTTTTGGGTAAATATTCAAAACCAGCTACATAATGGGTTGATTGAATATATTTACCTGGATTTGTTTTTTCACCGCTACTACTATTACTAAAATTCAGTTGCGTGTAGGTAGGTAATCTATAATATATACCATAGCTCGCATTAAAACGAAGCACCTCAGAAATAGCCAAACTAGCACTAAGTCTTGGACTTAATTGCTTTAATGGATTGGATTCGCTATTGCTTAAATTATTTGCATCCATACGTAAACCACCACTCAAAGACAGTTTATCATTTAGTACACGTGTACCAATTTGCGCAAATCCACCGTAACGGAAAAAGTTTGTATTGGTTTTACTTTTTATAATCAATGAAGGATAAATGAGTGGATTAGTAGACTTATTTAGAACCTGGAAAAAATCATTATCAAATCTTACCAATTGACCTGTTAAACCATAGCTTAATGTAATGTTGTCGTAGTTTTTTGTAACATCCCATCTAATTTTATTTTCCGCTTCTATACTTTTTATTTTTAGCGTACGCTGCTGCTCGGTAGGATTTTTATTGTCTTCAAATTTATTAGCCTGATTGTCCAAAAAATTTCTGCTGATACTCAAATTCCAAAATCCATTTGGAATAATTTTTTTAATAGTAGCACCAATCGTGTAACTGTTTTGATCAATAGTTGGACTATTGCCTAATATGTACTGATTTTCGGCAGTTAAACTATCGGGGGTGATAAATTTAAACCTGTCAACTGCAGCCACACCAAGTAATGTTAAGGTTGTTTTATCGTTAATGCGCGTAGTTGTTTTAAACTGAAAATCGGAATAGTTAGGTAAAAAAGACCAATTGAGCAACTTGGCGAGTATGCCTAAACTACTCTTACGAGCAGACGCTATAAAAGTTGTTTTTTTTGAAAGCGGCCCATCGAGTGTTAAAGCGCTTTCTGTAAGACTTAAGCGCACATTACCCTGAAATTTATTAGGGTTACCATTTTTTTGCTTGAATTGAAATACACTACTAAGTGCATTATCATATCTCGCATCAAATACAGAAGTGCTGAGCTTTACATCTTCAATCAAGAGTACATTTAAAATTCCAGCAGGGCCACCGCCACTTCCTTGAGTACCAAAGTGATTAATAATTGGAATTTCTATTCCGTCTAAATAAAATACATTTTCACTTGGGGCTCCTCCTCTAATAATAATATCATTTCTAAATGTTCCACCAGCAGCTCCACCTCCAACGCCAGGGAGTGATTGTATTACTTTACTAATATCAAAAAAACCGCCGGGGTTGTTTTTAATATCTTCGGTAGTTAAACGCTGAATACTTAATGGACTTTCCAGTGTTGCCGCTTTAGCAGAGCTTCTTCTGCTAGTTACGGTAACATTTGATAATTGATTAACAAGTTCCTCTATTTCTATTTGAATGTTATTTTCATTACCAGTAGTAACGGGTATATTGTTAAGCTGTTTTGTTTTAAAACCAACCCCCGAAATTTCCAAAGTGTAAGGACCAGGCTGTAGTTGAGTGAACCTGAAATTTCCAAGGCTATCAGAAAGCGTTTTAGTATTTCCGGGAATTACCTGGACCGTTAAGCCAAGCACTCTTTGCTGTGTTTTTTTATTGTATATAGTACCACTCAATTTTCCAGTTGTCTGCCCAATTACTAAAAGAGGACCTAACAAGAGCACCAATAAAGATAGTTTTTGTGCAATTTTCATAAAATTCTAGATTATAGTTGTTAAACAACGAGGGCAACAGAATGTTTGCAAAATTGGCAGTTTTTGTAACTTTTTGGATGGTTTGACCTAACACATGCAATTTTTACCTAATTCGTGCGGTAAATACGAGCTTTTTCTAGTGTTTTTATACTTGAATTCGTATTAAATCTATTACTTTTAAAGACAGGAAATTGAACTGCTGGCTATCTATCCCCTCCAGCCGGTCTAGTTTCAATAATTTGTTTGGGCCATGTCTGTGGATGGACAACCCAAAACGAAAAAGTAAGTATGAATAAACGTATCAAAATCCCTCACTTGAAGCAGTATTGCTTTGCATTTTTATTACTCAGTTTCAATTTTGCCAGTGCGCAAATGATTCCGTTTACCCAGAATTATTCTGCACCATTAATGGTGAATCCAGCAACCAATGGTTTGTTTAATGGTCGTGCAAGTATGCAATCAAATTTTAAAAGTCAGTGGGGCAATGTGGCCTACCCATATGTGACCGGCGTATTTAATGGTGAGGTACGAATTTTAGACAATTTTATTGGCGCAAATGATATTGCCGCAGTTGGACTTTTGGCGGTTTATGATAAATCCAATGATGGCGGATTTAAGCAAACACAAATTGGTGGAAACTTTGCATTTCATAAAGCCATTGATCAATCTGGAAGTTTACGTCTTGGATTTGGTGCACAAATGAGCTATCGTTCTTATTTGCTAGACTACACCAAACTAACTTTTCAATCTCAATTTGCGCCATATATTGGATATTCAAGTAGCATACAAAGTGGCGAGGGTTTTGGCTTTTCGTCAAACATATTTGACTATGGTGCAGGCTTGTTGCTCTCCTATTTAGAACAAGACTTTAGCTACTATATTGGCATTGCGGGCTCACATCTAAATAGACCTACTAGCAATAATAACAATCTTTCATTTAGTATACCTCCAGGCCTTACTGCACATGGGGGCATTTCATTGAGCGATAAAAATGAAAACCGTTTATATGGTTCATTTGCACACACAAGATCCGAAGCTACCAATTTTACAACACTAGGTATTGTATACGGAAGAAATATTAATGGATACATCGATGAAGATGGTGATGAATTTCAAATAGGTGCTTTCATGCGGTTCAAAGATTCATTTGCTCCATATGTTGGCTATAAAAAAGGGAATTTATCGGTGGGCTTAAACTACGACATTACAATGTCAGAACTGCGACTTGCCCGAGCAGGTGCTGGCTCTTTAGAACTTAATTTAAAAATGATGCTGTTTGATGATCCAAACAATGATCAATTAAGAAAATTAAAGTGCCGATTTATTTTGTGGTAACATATACCACCCAAAAATTATTATTTAAGAAATTTAATATAGTGCTGAATGAAAAAGACATTACAAAAGTCTAGTTTATTTTTTATTGGAATGCTGATTTCGTTGATTGCGTTTACGCAAACAACGCCGCGTTCAATAACTTTTCAAACAATCCCAACTGGTGCATACGGCAAAGGTTCTTCAATAGCCGCATTATTTACTCCAGCTGGAGCATACCCTGTGAACAACACCACCTTCAACCTATACTTGTCAGATGCTGATGGAAACTTTAATTCCACTGCCTCAAATACGCCAATTGGAAGTGCTCAAACACATTACATCACTTTCATTAATGGTCTTATACCAACAAACGCAAGTGCCTCAAATACTTATAAACTAAAAATCACCGCTGTTGATGGATCTGGAGGTGTTTTAGCAACCGCAACGAGCTCCTTTTCAATTAATATTCAAAATACTACTGGAACAAATGGAAATTCAACAAGCCAAACATTTACGTCTCCTGCAGATGCAAGTCCATTTATAAGTTATAGTGTCAATAGTAATATTGGATTATTTGGAAGATGTGTTGCTTCTTCAGATGATGTATATGTTCAAAATAATACGAGCACTTCTGTTTCACTTTCAGTTAAAAATGAATTTGATGGCACAACAATTACTGCCTATAATAATGACGCCTTTGTTACACAAAATCAAAATATAAATGTACCAGCAAATCAAAAATTAAAATTAACTGGTAGTCCTCAAAAAGTGCATTATCGCTTTTTTCAAACAATTACAGATGCAGCTCAATCAAATACCATTTCAACGAAGGCTTATTTTTTCATGAACAATGATTTATCTGCTCCATTTTCGGCCTTGTTGAATGTTGTATGTTATGACCTAGGCTCACCAGGTATTTTTACTTTTAAAACCGATATTGACCCTACAAGAGTAGGAAGCGCCTTTTTTAATTATCCTGGAAATATTTACACGGCAAAATGGGATGATAACTCTGCAAATTATGTAACGTCGATACAAGATATTGTTGATAAAGCCGGACTTCTTACACATCCATATTCAGAAAGTTCTTGTGGTAAAAATGTAATTGCATCTGGACAAACTATTTACAACTCATTTGGGCCATCAATGACAGTTGCAGAGCCATCGACATGTTCACAAACACAAGAGGCGCTTACTCCAATACAAATTTTTCCAAAACCAAAAATTAGTTACACCGGCCCAACTAAGGGTTGCGTGGGCGCAGCATTAACATTTACAAATACATCCATTATTAGTCCACAAGGTTCAAAAACAGTTGCAGGTTGTACAACTCCAAACGTATTGTTTTATTGGTTCGTGGATGGGGTTCAAGCTGCCATTTCAACAGATTTCACAACAAGTTCTTTATCGCTCGGAAATCACACAATTCAGCTTGCTCCATTTACTGGAGGAACTACTTATAGTTGTACACCAGCGCCATACGAAACCCTCGTTTGTATCGAGGCAGCTCCACCAGCTAATGCTGCAAGTTTTGCTTTAATCGACGTAGACAATATTAGAAATTTAGATACCACTATATGCCCTGCAAATAGTCCATTCTTAGTAGTTAATAAATCAACTACGCTAACTTCTGGAACTTATTGCAGTGCTTTAGAATACAATTGGAAATTAACTGGTCCTGCAGGATTTACAGAAATAAATACTACAGTAAGTTCCACCAGTCCAAATTTTACTGTTCCAAGTTTAACAATCAAAGGTGACTACACGTTAACACTAAATGTTTCTAACCCTTGCGGTACTTCAAATACTTTTACAAGAAAAATAACAGTTCTTGAAAGGCCAGTAATTACAACACAACCAACCAACCTAACAGTTTGTGATGGACTCAATACAACTTTTACTGCAGTAGCAGCTGGTTCTAATCTAACATACAAATGGCAGGTAAAAATTCCAAGTGGAACTTATACAGATGTAACTAATACTGGTGTGTACTCCGGGGCTACAACAGCATCTTTAACGATTACTGGTGGCACTGTTAGCATGAATGGTTACAAATACCAACTAATTGTTAGCGGCAGTTGCACACCTGCTGTAACTTCAAATGAGGTAACACTTACTGTTAATCCAAGACCCACAAGTGTAATAAGTGGATCAACTACTGTTTGTGCAAACTTGCCAGCTACTATTTCAATTGCACTAACAGGAACTGCCCCTTGGAATCTAACGTATTCCGATGGAACTACTTCAACATCCATAAGTACAAGTTCTTCTACATACACATTTTCAGTTTCACTTGCAACTACAAAAACATATACTGTAACATCTTTAACAGATGCAAATTGCACTGCTACTATCGGAGATAGAACAGGTTCTGCAGTCATTACTGTAAACCCATTAC
>JBEDIY010000108.1:0-15849 GCA_041173245.1 Bacteroidota bacterium
TGATACCGGCATCTAGGTCTGGATGCCTTTTTAAATAATCTACTAAGCTTGCAGCTACAATAGCGCCTTGTGTTAGCACTTTAACGCCTTTCGGCACGAGTGATTCAATAGTTTGCAATAACAATGGATAATGCGTACAGCCAAGTAATAAAGTGTCAATTTTAGCTGATTGAGCAAACAAGCTATCAAGATCCTGTTCTATAAAATAACGGGCTCCTGGGGTGTTGTAGGCCCTATTTTCGATGAGTGGCACCCACATAGGGCAGGCCTGCTGGAATACTTTTACGTCAGGAAAAAATTTAGCAATCTCTGTGGGGTAACTTTCACTTTCTACGGTACCCTTGGTACCCACAATGCCTACCTGTTTTGAGCTAGAAAATTGACCCAGTACTTCGGTGGTAGGTCTAATAACACCAAGCACTCTTTTATGGCTACCCCTGCTAGCAAGGTCTTTTTGTTGAATGGTTCGTAGGGCTTTGGCAGATGCGGTATTGCAAGCCAAAATAACCAAATCACAACCTTTTGCAAACAACCAATCTACAGCTTCAAGTGTATACTGATATACGGTATCATAAGACCTCGGACCATAGGGCGCGCGCGCATTGTCACCGAGGTATATAAAATCGTGCGTGGGTAGGGCAAGTTGCAGTTCTTTGAGAATTGTTAACCCACCATAACCACTATCAAATACACCAATTGGCTTTTTTGTTTGCATACACAAAAATAAGAACCCCGTCTGGTATAGACGGGGTTCTTGTATAAATAGTTTGTAAAAGCTAGATTATCCTTTTTTAGCAGGTGCTGCTGTTTTAGCAGGCGCTGCAGGAAGTGAACCACCAGCTTGCTTCCAAGCATCCATAATTTCTTGTGGAAGTGCAAGGTTTAATTTCATTGCAACACGAATGGTAAGGTTATCTAAAATATTAGGTTGCATGTAAGGAGACAATGTTTCAGTCTTTAATACGAGTGTATATTTTTGTTCAGTAACAATTTGCTGTAGCGCAGTTACCATCTTTTGTCTATAAGGTAAAAGCGATTGCTCCATTTTACCATTTTGCATTTCTTGTGCATACTGTTGCCAGTTTGCTAATTTGTAACCTAAACGGTTTAAATCAGATAAAGCCATTTCTCTTGCTTTTGCAGGCATAGTAGCAGAATCTTTTTTGAAAAGACTATCTCTACGTTGGTAATCTTGCACCGTGTAAGCATACTCAGGATTCAAAGAATCTTTAACAAAATTGTTAATGATTGTATCCACTTTTTGAATATCTGGAAACAGGCTCAATAAGCTTTGCTCATCAAAGTAACCAATTTTAACCTGCGCGTTTGTGCTATTTGAGAATAGTAGGCTGGCTGCTAAAACCACACAAACAAATAATAATTTCTTCATTGTAGAGAGTGTTTGAATTTTTGTTATAACTGTTTATTTAAACTTTTTATTTTATCCCTAACTCTTTAAGCACATCATCGCTTTTGTCAAGTTTCGGGTCGGCAAATATAATGGTTATTCCTTCACTTTTATCGAGTACGAAGTCATAAGAACGACTGGTAGCAATTTTTTGGATGGCATCGTATACTTTATCCTGAACTGGCTTAATAAGGCGTTGACGCTCTTTAAACAGGTCACCTTCGTAGCCAAAACGCTTTTTTTGAAGGTCACGAACCTGCTTTTCTTTTTCAAAAAGCTCATCTTCACGCTTCTTTTTAAGTGCTTCCGTTAGCATAAACTGCTCAGATTCATAGTTTTTATACATTTTATCGAGCTGAACTTGCAAATCATCAATTTCTTTTTGCCACTGTTCTCCCACTAGTTTTAGCTTGGCATCCGCTTCTTTATATGCTGGAATGCGTTCAAGTATGTACTTGGTATCAATAACGGCATAACGCTGTTGACTATTAGCCCCAATAACAGTACCCATTATCAATAAAGCAATAAATAATAACTTTTTCATGCTACTAATTTAAATATTATTCTGGTTCAAAACCTAACATAAAGGTAAATCTAGCTGCGTCCTTCATGGAACCATTTGGTGTAAATCTATCGAGACCAACACCATAATCAAATCCTAAAAGTCCAAACATAGGTAAGAAGAAACGCATACCTAAACCAACTGATCGACGTAGTTTAAACGGATTGTAATCTTTAAAGGTATACCAACCATTTGCTGCTTCATAAAAGCCTAGGGCATAAATGGTACTACTCGGATTTAAACTAAGTGGGTACCTAAGTTCCATACTGTACTTATTAAATATGGTAAAGTATTGACTCGCTCTTTGTTGATCCGGATTGATTTTTGGATTTGAATTTTCGTAAACAGGATATCCTCTATGTGCAATAATGTCAAATCCTAAAAGTGCAAATTGATTGCTCAAACCGGCATCACCCACTTGGAATCTTTCAAACGGAGACATTCCTAAATCTGTATTATACCTGCCTAAGAAACCAAATTTTGCGGCCGCTCTAATAACAAACTGTTTGTTACGATCTTCGCCATGTGGTTTACCAATTGGCACAAACCACTCTCCATTCATACGCCACTTATGGTATTCAATCCACTTGTATGGATTGGCACTTGTTTGGAGATTTTTATTGATTAAAGAATAAGGTGGTGTTGCCTGAACGCTAAATAAAAATGTGGATCCACTTTTTGGATACAATGGCTGATCAATTGAAGATCGCTGCAATGCAATTTTAATATTTACATTGTTTACAATACCATTATCAAATCCAGGAAGATTTCTTGGATCAATTGCATAATCACTAAGCTTATAACGCGTATAGTTTAACCCTACAGAAAGAGAGAAAAAGTCGTCGGGCCATTTTAATTGTTTTGCCAAACTAACTGTAGCACCAGTAGTAGAGATGTATCTAGAGTCTCCTGCATTTGGATCAAACATACCTGTGAGTGGATCAATGGTTTGTCCAAATTTGGTATTGAATACGCTGACCGTTAATGCATTTCTTTTTTTGCCACCAAACCAAGGTTCCGTGAAAGAGAAGTTATATGAACGGAATGCTTTACCATTACTCTGTACACGCAAACTTAATTTTTGTCCTTCTCCCATTGGAAGTGGATCCCATGCTTGCTTCTTCCAAATATTTCTTACAGAAAAGTTATTGAAGGAAATACCTAAAGTACCAGTAAGTCCAATAAATCCGCCCCAACCAGCACTCAATTCTAATTGATCACTTGATTTTTCTTCTACGGTGTAGTTGATATCTACGGTGCCATCATCTGGATTGGGTCTTGGATCGATGCCAATTTTTTCTTGGTTGAAATAATTGAGCTGTGCAATTTCACGTTGAGAACGCATCAAATCAGACCTACTAAATTTCTCACCAGGTATGGTTCTTAATTCTCTTCTAATCACGTGCTCTTTGGTACGGTCATTACCATAAATACGAATATTTTTTATGGTTGCTTGCGGACCTTCAATAATTCTGATTTCGTAATCGATGGTATCATTGTATACCGCCGTTTCTACAGGATCCGTGTTAAAAAACAAGTAACCGTCGTCTTGATAGATACCACTAATATCACCACCTTCTGCATTTGCAGATTTACCTAATTTTTTATTAAGTGTTTCTAAGTTGTAAATATCTCCTTTACGAATACCTAAAATCGCAGTTAATATAGAATCTGAATATTTTGTATTACCTCTCCAAGTGATGTTACCAAAGTAATAACGTCGACCTTCACTTACTTTGATATCAATATTAATATGTCCGTTACCATTATAATAAACGGTGTCGTTTACAATAGTTGCATCACGGTAACCAAGTGAGTTATAATAATCTAAAATATTATCCTTGTCTTCTTCGTATTTTTTGGTATCAAATTTTGCGCCAGAAAATTTAATTCGCGCATAAGGATCTAGTACTTTTTTGGTTTTTGTGAAAGTTAAAAAACCTTTTTCTTTCATGTACTGCTCAAAACTATAACGCTGTGGTTTAACAATTTTAGGCTCGTCAAATACAGGAAATAAAGTAAGTCTTGATTTTTCGTGGATTTCTTTTAATTTCTTTTTTAAGAGTCCGGCTTCCACACTATTTCCGCCAAAATTGATATTGTTGATTCGCACTTTAGGACCTTTATCAATCACAAAATCAAGGATAAGCGTGTTCTCGTAGGTAGAATCAGACTTCTCAATAATTTTAATTTGTGAATTTTGAAACCCTTTTTCGGCATAAAACTTTTTGATGGCTTCGATGGCCGAAATTTTCATATTCTCGGTAATCACACGGTTACGCACAAGTCCTGTCTTCCCCGTTAAATCTTCTGCATCACTCTTACTTACTCCTTTAAATAAAAAGTTAGATAAACGAGCACGCTCTGTTACAGCAATTTCAATTTCAATATTTTTATCCTCTAATTTTGTAATAAAAATTTCAACGTCAGAGAAATAGTTTTGCGCCCATAATTTATTGATTGCCTTAGAAAACAAGTCACCTCCAGGGATTACAATTTCATCACCAACATTGACATTGGCAATTGAGATTAAAAGGTTTTCATCAAAAAAGCTATTTCCTGTTACCTTAATAGCACTGATCTTATATTTTTTTGGCGTTTTTTGACTGAAAATATTGATAAGCTCCGCATCAACATTGGTAATCACCGTATCCTTGTTTTCTTGCGCACTAGCCACACTACTTGCTAGCGATAATACGATTGCCAACATCAATAATTTGTACACTTTCTGCATCTTTTTCTATTTGTTATATCGCTGGCTGATCTATCACCACAGCAGATTTCGTCTATTTTGGTTCTTATAAGCGGAGCAAATTAACAGGAATAATGAAAAGTCTTTGTTAAATCGCTATACATATTAAATAATTATATTATATAAGGCGTTTACACCTTGTCTTCTATTTGTATTTGCTTACCTGTTTTACCAAACCTACGTTCTCTTTGCTGAAAATCAATGATTGCTTGATATAAATCAGGCTTTCTAAAATCTGGCCACAATATAGGGGTAAAATAAAGCTCCGCATAGGCAAGCTGATACAATAAAAAATTACTGATACGAAATTCGCCACTGGTTCTTATCACAAGCGCTGGATCCGGAATTCCTTTTGTACACAAATAATCTGCGATGGTATCTTGGGTAATTTGTTGCGGATCTAAACTACCTGCCTGAACATCCATAGCTATTTGCTTAACTGCACTTGTGATTTCCCATCTACTGCTATAACTAAGTGCCATAACTAGGGTTAAGCCCGTATTGGCAGCCGTTAATTCTAGGGCTTCTTCAAGTTCTTTTTGCGCAAAATCAGGGAGCATTTTTCTATCCCCTATCACTTGCAAACGAATATTATTTTTATTTAATGTAGGAACCTCTTTACGAATCGTATCAACCAGTAAAGTCATAAGCCCCGCTACTTCATTTGCTGGACGGTCCCAGTTTTCGGTACTAAATGCATAGAGCGTTAAATAGCCAATACCAAGCTCTGCAGCACCTTCAACAATATTTCTAACACTTTCTACACCATGAAAATGACCAAACAAACGGTCTTCTCCCTTTTCCTCTGCCCAACGTCCATTGCCATCCATAATAATGGCAACATGCTCGGGTAAACGGGTGAGATCAATTTGAGTCTTTAGGTCTTCCAACATGCGTTTGAAAAGGGTTTAATAGGCTGCAAAATTAACGAAAAAACAGAGGTTTGCGCCGAATACTTTGCCTATTTATCGCCAAAACGGCTTATTGAACAGGCTTTGGACACTTATAGGTTTGTAAATTAAAGGAAATACCCACTTTTAGGCCTGCAAAAACGTCGGTTTGAAGCGTATTGCCCCTTTGCCTTCCCTTAATTCCAATGGGGGTACCTGTTTCGTAACTCCGGTCTTGGAGTAAAAAAGCGGGAGAAGGTGACCCATCGGGTAGAGTAGGAAAAGCATCTGGTGCATACACCCCACTCACATCGTCGAGATAATCGGTATTGGTAAAACGGTACATCAACTCGGCAAAAACATTGAACTGCTCACTTAAGGCATACTTAACACCCAAAGTCAGTGGAACGGATACCGCAATTGGCGCATAGGTTTTAAATGTTGGATACGCCGAAGAACCTTGACCCTCTGTACCGAGTGGTCTTAAAAAATATTTTTGATCGCCCAAAAACGCATAAGGATCATAAGAAAAAGCACCCACACCTACTCCAATATAAGGGGTGAACCTAAAATCTTCGAACCCAGGTTGAAATGTAAAAAAGTTAAAATCAAAGGAAAGTGCTGCCTCCCAAACATGACTATTAAAACTAAGATTGCGACGCTGCTGGCTTGCATTAAAACTATACTGGTCCGAATAACCAATTAACGCGTACTCGCCACTTAAACGAACACTCATGTAATTGTTAAACTGCTTTCTAAAAAAAACTCCTGCATTGGCCTTAGGTCTATTAACAGCTGCTGAAGGATTTAAATCACCAAAATAATGCGCGGCACCTGCACCTATACCAAACTCTGCTTGGTGCACAAAACTTTGCATAAGCTGCGCACTTGCATTAAAACCGATGCAACCGAGAAGGATACTAAAAATGAAATGTTTTACCATGGGTGCCTGCTTGCTTCATGTAAAGTAGCAACAAAAATAAATACCAAAAATGTTAATTTCTTTTATCAAGCCCCCAAGTGAGCTTGGTTCTGAGTGTAGACAAGAAACTATTTTCGTTTAACCGGACAAGATTTACGCAAAACTGCTCTCTTCTAATCGCCAATTGCACGGTTTTATCTACAATTTCTTTACGCGCATCTAACGCGCAAATAAATTGATCTGCTCTTCCTTCAATTTCAAATGAAACCACGTTGGTGTCAGGAATAACTATGGGACGCACATTTAAATTATGAGGTGCCACTGGGGTAATCACAAAACTTGCAGCGTCTGGAAATAAAATGGGTCCGTTGCAACTCATACTATAACCGGTAGAACCCGTGGGTGTTGAAACAATAAGCCCATCGGCCCAATAGGTATTTAAAAATTCGCCATTGATATACGTATGAATTTTTATCATAGGAGAAATATCACGCTTATGTATCGCAAACTCATTGAGTGCAAAAGGCGTGTCACCAAAAAGTGCTTCGTTAGAATCGAGATGAATAAGTGCACGTTTGTCCACTACAAATGTTCTATTGACGATAGCTTCCACGGCGCTTTGCAGTGCATCAGGGCTAATGCTAGCTAAAAAACCAAGTCTACCAAAATTGATTCCTAAAATAGGAATGCCTGTATCTTTCACAAGTGTAACTGCGTCAAGCATCGTGCCATCTCCACCCAAACTAATCATACAATCTATAGAAGCATCTAAATCTGAAGAAACTTTAAAAGGTATCAGTGCGGCAACTGTTTGTTGGGGTAAATCGGCGTGGAGTAACAATTGATGAAACACATGTATTTGTACATCGTGAGGCGCCAACGCATCAAGCAGTAAAGCCAGCGGATTGGGCGTAGTCAAATCTAATCCTCTACTATAAATTGCAATTTTCATGTGCCTATTTTGTAATCAAAATCATCAAAAATTAAATTCACCCTGCAAATATAGGCCATCTCGCTTCAGTTGGTTGCGGCTATATTCTACACGAAATACAAAATCATAGATACTTACAAAGTCTATACCAGCACCATACGTGTACAACAGGGTATTACTTAAGGAATTAGAAGCACCAGCGTATTTATGATAAGCATAACCAGCATCTGCAAAAACTTTAAAATAAATTCTAACAGGAATTTTTTCGTGATTCTTTATAGGCAATGGATTGGTGATGGTCCAGTTTTTTACATTAAAATGATACGCGTTTCTTAGAACAGCCCCGGCCGTTCCGTCCACCACATAATATTCGAGGCCCCTTAGTTGCATACCGCCATATCCAATAAGCCTACTATTAGAAAATATTGAATCGATGGGCGATTTATAGGCAGCCGTTGCATCAAACAATAAAAAACTTTTAGTGCTTATTTTTTTTGCATACAGTTGTCGAGCGCTGAGCTGAAAAAGGGATTGAACTTTTGTTGCAAACCTTTTTAGAAAAAAGAGGTCGGTGTAATAACCAGCTGTTGGATAAATAATATTAGACACCTTAATATACTGGTAACGGTAACTTAGATCAAGTGCTTTTTGAAGTGTTGCTTGACCCGGATAATAATTTTTTTGCACTTTTAAAATAGTATCTGCAATACGCTCATTAATATAACTAAGCCTGATGGTTGTGCGCTTAAACTGATCAGGACGATAAGTATAAGACCCATCAATACGCCAAGTTTTTCGGGCATCTGCACTGTGTCTTAAAAATACCTGCTTGTTATTGATTGTTGCAACATTCAATTCTTTTTGTGTAGCGTGCAAAAATCCAATACTAAATCCCTTGGTGAGTTTTTTATCAATAAACGGAATCGTATAACGCGCCGAAAACTGTCTGTTATAGCCTGTTATAAGCCATACATTTAAATTGTCGTTTCTACCAGACACATTGTTTTGTATAAATTTTACACCATAATTAACGCGGTCTAAACTTCTGTTTTGATCTACCCACCACTGATTAAAATTTCGATCTACCAACCTAAAATAAGGAAGCGGTAGCAGGTACCACCTTTCTTTTACTTGAACACGAATCTGCCATTGTTCTAAATAGGTGAGCGTGTCAATTTTAATATCCACAAAAAGTTGGGTATTCATTAACAGCTGCTTGGCCTGAATAATTGCAGCACCTAACTGTTGGGCGTTAAGAGAATCCCCTTTTGCAAATGAAAGTTCTCTTAAAATGATATAATATTTTGTTTTTGCATTGCCCGCAATTTCAATACGCTCAATAGGCATTTTTTGCTGCGCCAAAGCAGTCAATGAAAAACTAAATAGGAGCATCAAAAAAAGTAGGCGCATAAAATAAAGCGTTTACACCTACATGTTGAGGTATGAAAGTAGATGGTTGTAATTTTCTTTCAACTCGTTTTGATAATTTTCTTCGCCGAAATAATATTTTATGCTATAATCGTAACGCTGGAATGTAGCAACAATGGTAGATACTTCGATGTGGTTAATTTGTATTGTCACTAGCAGCATACCTGTTTGTGGATCCGTTGCTGTGTTTAGCTGTGTAACATAAGCATCATTGGTTTCAACTAAGCGTACAATTTCTCCAAAAGAATATTGTCTTTGTTCCATCTCTAAAACAATAATGCCTCCCCTAGTGTCTGCCCCTACATGACTGGTTAGCGCCGCTAACATTTGCTTTCCTGAAATTACGCCGAGCAAATCTGCAGCAGTTGAAACAACGGGTAACACAGTTAATTCATGAAGTGATAGTAATTTGGCACCTACCAAAAAGTGTTCATCAGCATGAACAGATGCAGTAATAAATTCGTTTTGTAGCGTTGCAATAACAGCAGAAGCATGGGTATCTAATAAAGTGTTTTTATCTACAATGCCCACAAACTTTTCATCTGTTACAACACATAAATGCTGTACATCATAATCTTCCATCAATTGGAGTGCGAAAGATGCTTTATCCAACAAGTGAACAGATGGGAAACTGGTATTAATGAGTTGCGCTGCTAGCATGGCTAAGCTGGTTCAAAAATGCTTCTAAAATTTGGTTAAACTCGGCGGGCACTTCCATCATGGGAGCATGTCCACATTTGTCTACAAAATGAAGGGTGCTATTTGGTATGAGCTTATGAAATTCTTCTCCAACATAAGGCGGTGTTACAATATCATTATTGCCCCAAATTAAAAGTGTAGGTTGTTGTATTTGGTTCAACTCGGGACCTAAATTACTTCTGATGGCACTTTTTGCGAGTGCTAGTATTTTAATCACTTTTAACCGGTTTCTAGTGATTTCAAACACTTCATCTACGAGTTCTTTGGTGGCTACTGCAGGATCGTAAAAAGTTTCTTCTGTTTTATTTTTGATATAATCGTAGTCGCCTCTTTTTGGATAACTATCACCCATTGCTTTTTCAAAAAGCCCGCTACTACCCGTTAAAGTAAGCGACTTGATTTTTTCAGGATGCTTGAGTACGTGCACAAGTCCAACATGTCCACCGAGTGAATTGCCTAATAAATGTATACCGGTATATCCTCTTGCTTCAATAAATTTTTGTACCACGTTCTCAAGCCCATTTACCGTACTATGAAAAATATCTAAATCAAAAAGCGGTAAAATAGGAACGATAACTTTATTGCGGTGTCTGAAATGCTCAATTAAATGTTCGAAGTTACTGAGCGCACCAAAGAGACCATGCAACAAAAGCAAAGGCTCTCCGGTACCTTCTTCGATGTAACTAATTTTATCTTGAACTTTAATTTCGTAATTCATGTGCACGTTTATAGAACAAGGCTAAAATAATGATTTTAGTAAGAATCACGGCAATAAATAACCATGAATTATAATATACTTATTTTACCTGTTTACCTAAGGTTTCAAAATGATCGCCTAAACTGGTAAACATATCCTTAAATATTGGTATCACCTGCCCAATGGTGTCTAACACTTTAGGTCCCCAAGGCGCAATGTAGCCATATGTTTTAGAGGTTGCTATAGTTGATTCGCTTATTAAATGAAGCTTAACACCATAAAAAAGCACCACACTCCATATTGTCATATATATAGCACCAAAAAGCAAAATACCTGCTAGTTTGTTGGCCCATCCAAGAAGCACAAATTCGGCGGCCTTTTGTAGCATGCCCGCCACCAAACGAACAATGAGGGTAACAGCAATCATAATGGCTAAAAAAGAAGCAAATGGGAGCCAGCTTGCTGATATACCCGTATCATGCCCTATTTTGGAAGCAACAACTGCTGAAAGTTTAGTAGCAGCAGCTAATCCTATTAATAATGCTACAAATGAAAATAAAGCAATGATAAAGCCCTTTGTATAGCCTTTAAACAGTGCTCCAATCAAAATAATTCCACAAATAATATCTAATACCACGTTTTCTTTTTTAGCGTAACATGAATATAGTAAATCTAACCGAGTGCCGCTTTAACTGCAGCAGCAACTGCTTTACCATCTGCTTGACCAGCCAATTGTTTAGAAGCCACACCCATTACTTTGCCTAAATCCTGTGGTCCAGTAGCACCAACGGTTGCAATGATTTGCGCCACAATTTCTTGAATCGCTGCTTCATCTAATTGAGCAGGCAAAAACTTTTCTATTACTGCAATTTCTTCGCTTTCTTTTTGTGCTAAATCAGCCCTGTTTTGTTCCTGAAAAATAGCGAGAGAATCTTTGCGTTGCTTTACAAGTTTTTGTAACAGCTTCAATTCTACTTCTGCAGTAATGGAACCACCAGCACCTGGATCTGTTTTTGCTTTTATGATTTCTGCTTTAATGGCACGTAGCCCTCTTAATAATCCTTCGTTTTTTGATTTCATGGCGTCTTTCATTTGCGCCATTACTTGTTCTTCTAAAGTTGCCATAGTATGTTAATTATTTATTTTTTTGAATTTGACTGTCTCTAAATTTTTTATAAAAAGATTTTGCAAAATCTTTCATTTCATTTGCGAGTGCCTGATCTTGTGTTGCTCTAATAAATGTATCTGCCATACCCATTAATGTTTGGTAATAAAAGTCTGCCATTTCATCTACCATCATGTCTTTGGTCCACAAATCTATACGAAGCGCTGATTTATCTGCAGCATCCCAAAACGCCAACATCATGGCCCTTGAAGATTGTGCCATATCTGCGGTACTATCAGAAGCATTCCACTTAATATCTTGGGGTACTTTATTTTCGTCTAATTGAACTTCGATATTGATATTGGATTGTCGCGTCATAGTATAAGTTTTTGCAAAAATAAGCCTAAAGCATGTTATTGCTGTGCCTATAACGCTGTAAATAAATTAAGAGGCGGTGCGAAATTGATATTTTGTAAGAATAAAAGCCCATTTTGGATACGCTCCCCTTTTATTTTTTCATTTTTATATACCAACAAAAGGGCTTCGGCAATGCTAGCTGGTGTTGTTTCTGGGTAGGCTGTAACCATATCTTTCATGTGCATAGCCTTAGCAAATGAATCGGGCGCAATAACGGACACGCCCGCTTTAGCAGATTCTAGTGCCATTAAATGAGCGGGTGCACGATCCTCTAATAAAATGGTAGCATAAGCACTAGAAACCAACTGATACCAGTTATGTACAGTGAGGCCAGCCGGAACTATCACAACATCGACCCTGTACTTATAGGTGCGCAATTTTTCTTCTAAAAATGAACGTTGTATTCCATTTGACGGAACCAATAACAGTTTCATATTACTCTGTTGCCACTTCTTAAATTGAGAGAATGCTTGTAAGAGCTCAATGCTGCTTTTGTCTTGATGAGCCACAGATAAAAAGTATTCGGTACCAGCAGCATGCGTCCCCTTATACATCTGCTGCAAATTATAATCGATGGGATATATTTCAGATGAGGGCGCTATTGGAATTGAAGTGATACTATCCTTTTGAATGCCAAATTGATCTTGCAAGTGCATAGCAGCTTTATTTTCTATAACAAGCCACTGCTTCACTTTTTTAATATTCTTTTTAAAAAAATAGCTTTGAAATTTGGTTAGGTTATCTTCAAAAAAACAAATTTGAGGAATAGACGTTCGCACCGAATACCTGCCACTCAATTGCAACCACAGAGCGGGTTGTAGAGAGGTAAGCAGCTTGGGCGCCGTTACTTCGTACCAGATTTTTTCAGCTAAAAATTGACTGCGGTCATATCTTGTTTTGATCCAACTACAATTAGGGGCACCTACAAAACTGGTTGGTTGAGCTGTGTCAGAAAGCAACATAAATTGATGTTCCGGATGGGCATGAATCTCACCCTCCAGCCATTTCCAAATGAAACGACCAACGCTTGAATAATTGGTATCACGGATACCCACTAAAGTGACTGCGATTTTCATTGGATGCAAAGATACTTACATCTTTTCCACGGAGGCACATTAGTGTGATGCAGGGCTAAATACTTATCATACTTTTACAACATGTCACTTAAACTGCAACAGTTAGACTTATTTGGAAACCCCATACAAGAGGTAAGCGGGGCTAAAGAAAAAAAGAAGGCCAAAACAAAGGCTATCCCTGAGGTAGCTTCGATAGTGGAAACGCCAATTCCTGCTACGCCTACTGTTGTTGTTAGTATTCCAACACCAGCTATTGAAGAAACGGTGGTTGCTGAACCAATTTATGTTGAAAGACCTAGACAACCCCGCATTACAATTGAAAAGATAGCGGGCAAAAGAGGGCGTAAATCATATAGTGAAATAGATACCGAAGTTGATTTAATAGAAATCCCGGACGAAAAAGTATTGTCTCAAAAACTATATTATACCATTAGTGAAGTAGCGAGTTGGTTTAAAGTAAACACTTCTTTACTTCGTTACTGGGAAAATGAATTTGATATATTAAAGCCGCGCAAAACAAGAAAAGGGGACCGTTTATTTAGAGTAGAAGACATTAAAAATTTACAGATCATTTATTTTCTACTGCGTCAAAAAAAATATTCGATAGAAGGTGCGAGAACTTATTTAAAACAAAATAAATCGCAGGCTGATACGCAGGCGCAGCTTGTACAAACCCTAACAAAGTTTAAAACTTTTTTACTGGAACTAAAAACCGGGCTTCACTAATATAAGTGGTACGACTACTTTTATAAGACTTACGACTGCTTCACCACAACGTCGGTACTGGAAGCAGCTAGTTCAATTTTGTGGGCTTCTAAGATTTCAATTAAGGCTATATTAATTCTTTCGCGAAGCATTAAATAATCTTCGGGCTCATCGGTGGCAGATGAAAAGTATTCTACAATTACAATGTGCGCATGTTTCCCAGTATCCTGCAAATGCACCTGGAAACTATCAATCTTTTCAGTACTTAAATAACTGCGCATCGCTGTTAGTAAGGTTTGTAATGTGCCCGCAGAAGCACTTAAAGAAAGCTCCAATTGTAAATCGGTTTTGCGCTGCGTGCGCAAGCTAATATTGTCTACAATGGTATCTACCATTTGTTTGTTGGGAACAGAAATATATGTTTTTTCGTTGGTGCGAATACGTGTACTTCTTAGTCCAATTTTTTCTATAGTGCCTGTAAATCCATTTACTTTTACCTGCTCGCCTACTGTAAAGGGCTTATCAAAAAAGATAATAAAAGAGGCGATTAAATTTTCCATACTCTCTCTCGTAGCAAGGGCTACAGCCGCACCCACTAAACTTAACCCCGTTAAAATGTTGCCTATATTTTTATTGAAAGAGAATTTTAAAACGAGTAGTACGCCAATAATAATTAAGATGACTTTAAAAAAGTCTTTAAAAAATATAATGAGCTGATTGTCTTGTTGGTCTTTGGTTATGTTTGCGCGTTCTTCTAGTACCATCGCCATAAAATCAATGACGCGTAAACAAAGCCAAATAAATACAACTACGAGTGCGCCATTCATGAGCGCATCTAAAATTTGCCTGGTATTTGTTTTATAAATAGTAAACTCAAAGGCACCTGGAAATTTTAATTTATCAATAGCAATCATTGAGATTGTTAATAATAAATAAGTGCCAAGTGGTTGTACCACTAAATCCAAAAAAGACTGTTTGGGTAAATTATGTTTGCTGCTGGTAATGAGTTTAAAAAGCTTGCTCGCTAAAAATTTAGAGATCAATCTTTTAAAAATAAGCGTAATTAATATAGTGCCTAAAACAATAAGATAGGCCTGTACCGTATTATCTAATATTTTTAGTTCCATGTATCAATTTTAATTTCTTCGCCATCAAAACTAGCGTACGTAAAATTTTGAATCCAGTCACCTAAATTAATATAATGACTATTACCAATGGCAAGGTCGAGGGGAAAATGTCGATGTCCAAAAATCAAATAATCGTAATGTGCTGATTGTAAAATTTCTTTACTGTAACAAATAAGCCACTCATTTTCTTCCCCTAAAAACTGTGCATCCCCATTTCCTGTTTTAGCCCTACTTTTTCGGCTAAAATAATTGGCAAGTGCCACCCCCGCATCCGGATGCATCCACTTAAACAACCATTTGCAAATAGGATTGGTGAATATTTTTTTAATAAACTTGTAACCTGCATCGCCGGGACCTAAGCCATCTCCATGGGCTATGTAACAAGTTTTATGATTAAAATTAAATACTTGTGGACCGTGGTATACTTTACACCCTAATTCATCTTCAAAATAATGGCGCATCCATAGGTCATGATTGCCCGTAAACACATGCACTGGAATGCCTTTATCTGTGAGTTTGGCAATTTGTCCGAGTAGGCGCACAAAGCCCTTAGGTACTACATGATCATACTCAAACCAAAAATCAAAAATATCGCCTACAATAAAAACGGCTGCTGCACTTTCTTCTATAGATTGTAAAAAAGCAACTACTTTTTTTTCACGCTCTAAGCTAGCACCTGAATTAGGGGCTCCCAAATGAAAATCGGAGAGCAAATAAATTTTACGACTAGAAGAAGCATGAATGGTAGTTGTCATGTGCTTTTAATTATTTCTGTCTACTAAAAAGCAGTACACTTCTTTAGGACCATGCACACCTACTACCAGTGTTTTTTCAATATCCGCTGTTCTACTAGGGCCACTGGCAAGGGTTATAAGCGAAGGCAACTGATTACCATAATGTTTTGTTACAGATTTTAAACCATCTGAAATATCATAGACCACTTGATCGGTGTAAGCAATACAAATATGAATAGGCGCATACACACTTACCGTTCTTCCGCTTTGTTGTCCCGCAGAAAGTATCATACTTCCGGTTCGGGCAATTAAATTATCACAACTGGTAATAGCTGCATCACAATATTCTAAATCTTCTGATTGCATGCCACCAAAACCAGCTTTGGTTAACATTTC
>JBEDIY010000109.1:0-42348 GCA_041173245.1 Bacteroidota bacterium
ACGTTTTATAGGAATAGAACAAAAATGGGGAGGCAGGTATTTACCCGAAACCAAGTCATATGCGCAGCAAACCATTGCGCACAATACCATAACTGTAGACGAAACCAGTCATTTTAATGGGGTTGAAGCGCAAAGCGAAAAATACCACCCCATCCCACTATACAATGTAGTTGGTAATTACGCTGTTCAAGCAACTGCTGCATTAGATACAAACGCCTACAAAGATGTTAAGCTCCATAGAAGTGTTTATTTGATTACGCTGCCAGGTACACAAAAGCCGCTGATGGTAGATTTTTTCAGAACCATAGCCAGTAAAGAGCATCAATACGATCTTCCATTTAATTATATGGGGAATTTGATTTCTACCAATTTTAAATATGCCACACATGGTAATTCATTACAAACATTAGGTTTAAAAAATGGTTACCAGCATATTTGGAAAGAGGCTTCTGCAAATGTAAAGTCGCCCCTTACACAATTTACTTTTTTAAACAACCAAACTTTTTACACCATTTCTGGATTTGTAAAAGATTCTGCGCAACTTTTTTTTACAAGAACAGGTGCTAATGATCCTAATTTTAATTTACGCAGAGAGTCGTCTTACATTACACGTACGCGTGCTAAAAATATGCTTGCTTTAAATGTATTAGAGATTCACGGCAATTTTAATGGCACTTCCGAATTTACCACAAATGCATACTCGCGCGTATCTTCTGTTTTACCAGTTATGGATACAGATGAATACAGCGGCGCAGAAGTGGTAATAGATGGCAAGCACTTGATCGTAATACAGTCTAATAAAATATTTGACAATACAAAAACACATCAACTTACCATTAATGGTAAAGCATACAATTGGGCGGGCCCTTTTGTTGTTTACTTAGATAATAAAAAATTATAAAATAAAAATAGATATGTCAGTAGAATTAAATGGAGCGAAGAGAACGGGCTTTATTGGAAACGAATCAGTTGATGCGGAACAAATGGCTCCAGGGTTAACTAGAAAAATTATGGCTTACGATAATTCGGTAATGCTAGTTCGAGTTGAGTTTGAAACGGGTGGCGTAGGTGCGCTTCACCAACACCATCATGTACAGCTTACCAATGTAGAAAGTGGGGTATTCGAAATAGAAATTGATGGTAACAAACAAGTGTTAAAAGCGGGTGACGTATTTCATGTGCCTTCAAACGTAATTCATGGCGCCGTGTGTTTAGAAAAAGGAGTACTTGTAGATGTCTTTTCTCCAATGCGTGAAGATTTTTTTAATTAGTATAATGAGCAATTTTAAAAAATATATTATTGTTTTTGGTTTTTGTTTGATGCAGCAAAGCTTGTTTGCGCAAACAATCAATGTATTTGCCTTAAACAAGGAGGTATTGGCTGCTAACAAGTTAGCGTTAGCCAATAAGGATCCTAAAAAGGTAGCCTCTTTTAATGTATTAATAGAGCTTGCAAATAATTCTTTGCAGTTTAAGCCGGGGAGTGTGATGGAAAAATTAAACACACCACCTAGTGGAGACAAACATGATTACATGAGCTTGGCTCCTTATTTCTGGCCCAATCCGGATACCAAAGACGGATTGCCGTATATCAGAAAAGATGGCAAGACCAATCCTGAAGTAAATGATTACAAAGACAAAGCATACATGCCAGCTCTTTGTGCCGAAGTAGAAAAATTAGCCCTCGCATTTTATTTTACCGGCGACGAAAAATATGCAAAACATGCTGCCAGTTTACTCCGTGTTTGGTTTTTAGATGACGCAACAAAAATGAACCCTAATTTAAATTTTGGACAGGCTGTAAAAGGTCAAAATGTAGGTAGGGGAGCAGGTCTTATTGATACAAGACATTTTATAAAAGTGATAGAGGCTGTGGGTTTAATGCAAAGTTCCAATTCTTGGACACCATCAGATAATAAAGCATTACAAGCATGGTTTAGCTCTTTTTTAGAATGGATGCAAACAAGTAAGAACGGTACAGAGGAAATGAAAGCCACCAATAATCATGGCGTATGGTATGATGCGCAAAGGCTATCGTTTGCACTATTCACCAACAATACCATGTTGGCTAAAAAAATTGTGGCAAATGTTAAGAAGCGGATAGAAAGTCAAATGGATAACAACGGATTTTTCCCTGCAGAACTAGCGAGAACGACCTCTTTACACTATTCTTTATTTGTTGTAGAGCCGCTCGTTAAAATTGCGCAAATGTCCACACATATTGGCGTTGATTTATGGCAGTTTACAGCGCCCAATGGAAATTCAATAAAAAAAGGTTGCGATGTACTTATTCCATATTTGATAGGTGAAAAAACTTGGACAGGTGAACAAATCAAGCCGTTTAATTTTGATGAGCCGCTTGAATTCTTTGCCGAAATTTCTAAAAAGTATAATTGCCCTGCCTGCTTTAAAAAAGTAGCTGATATTTCGAACATAAAATATATTCCACTACAAATTATTTACTAACCTAATAATATACGATTGATTTAAAAATTTAAAAACTGCCCATATGAAAAAAATGCGAATTTTATTTTTTCTGCTTTTACTCTGTTTTACGTCAGCAGTAATTGCGCAGAATAAACAAATAACCGGAAAGGTTATCAACAAAGAAACAGGAGCTCCGCTTGAAGGACTTTCTGTTGTGGCCGATAAAACAACACAAGGTGTTGTTACAAAAGCCGATGGAACCTACAGTATATCAGTTAACGCTAAGACAACTTCTTTGGTGTTTTCTTATGTTGGTTTTGAAACAAAAATTGTTTCAATAGGAACTAAGAAAAATATTGACGTTGAAATGCCTGTTGCTATTGCAGAAGGTTCTGAAGTAGTAGTAGTAGGTTACGGAACGCAAAAAAAATCTAGTTTAACAGGCGCCATTGCCAAGTTTAAAAATGAAAAATTAGATGAAGCGCCCGTTTCCAGACTAGACCAAGCCTTGCAAGGTAAAATTGCAGGTGTACAAATCCAAAACGTTTCTTCTGAAGCAGGTGCGGCACCCAAAATTAGTATCAGAGGTATCAGTTCACTTAATGCGGGCTCTAGTCCACTCATTATTATTGATGGAATGCCAGTACCTGATGGATTGTCTTTTTTAAATCCTGCCGACGTTGAGTCTATCGAAGTTTTAAAGGATGCTGCATCTGCTGCTATTTATGGTTCTAGAGGTGCAAGTGGTGTAATTATGGTAACTACAAAAAAAGGTAGTGTTAGTAAAACTAAATATAATTTCAAATTTGCTTCTGGGCAGAAAAAAGACTACAAGCGTTACGATGTAATGACTACTAAAGAATACGTAGGGATGTTATTTAATGAAATGAAATTAAGAACTTCTGATCCAACTGTAACCCCATCAACAAATACTGTTGCTGATGCGGATAGAGCATCATACATTATTGAAACGCAGTTATTAAGGGGTCAATCTACCGATTGGCAATCTGAATCTTTACGACCAGGATCATTTAAGAATGTTCAATTGAATGCATCTGGTGGATCTAAAGATGTTCGATATTTTGTTTCTGGTGGTTATCAGAACGATGAAGGGATGATGAATAAGAGTAACTACGAAAAATTTAATATCAGAACAAAAGTTGATGTTGATTTTAGTAAAAAAGTAAAGTTGTCGCTGAATGTAAACCCTTCATATGCCAAAAGAATTTCTCCTTCTCAAAACTTTACGAATTTCTGGAGAATGCCTCGTTGGTTACCTGCTTACCACAATGATTTAACATCTGCGCTTGTAAGAACCAATCCACAATATTCAAGAATTTTGCAAGGAGACTATTCTCATCCTAGACATTTTTCTGGACTTATGTACTCTGGTTTAATGCCAGATGGCAGTTCATGGGCATCATCTAGAACAGTTAATCCAAGTGGTTCAGCTCAACAGAATCCACTTTCAGATGTTTTGAGATCTGATATCTCCAGTAACGAGTACAGGTTGCAATCTTCTGCAGAATTAAGTATTCAATTAGCGAAAGGTTTATTGTTTAAAACCTTAGCTACAAGCATGGTAAACTTTACCAATGGCTTAAACTTTTTTGAGCGCGAATACAACAGTGAAGGTTCAAACAATAGTGGATTGTTTATTAATAATAATTACACAGACTTATTGTCTGAAAACACATTGAATTATACAAAGTCTGTAAAGAAACATGATTTTGCTGTGTTGGCAGGTTTTACTTCTCAAACTACAAAAGTTAAAAACCAACAAACAGCAGGTATCGATTTTCCAAGTGACAATATTAGAACGCTTAATAGTGCGGCACAAATTGATGCTGGTAGAACGTCAGGCACCAATAATCAAATTGGGTTATTGTCTTATCTAGGTCGTTTAAATTATGCGTTTGATGACAAGTACTTGGTTTCTGTAAGTTTTAGAACAGATGGTAGTTCTTATTTTGGAAACGGAAAAAAGTGGGGAAGCTTCCCTTCTATTTCTGGAGGATGGGTCTTATCTAAAGAAAAATTCCTTAGCAATGTAAGCTGGTTAAACAATTTAAAACTAAGAGCTAGTTATGGTGTTTCAGGAAATAACAGAATTGTGGACTTTGCATTCCTAGATTTGTTATACGGCGCAAATTACACCTATGGTGGTGGTACCGGCGTTTCTTCACCGGGTTTAGTGAGTTCTAATTCATTTTTATCAAATCCAAATATTACCTGGGAAAGAACTGGTCAGAGAAACTTTGGGGTTGATCTTTCTATGTTTAAAAACAGAATTGGCATAACATTAGATATCTATAAATCTAAAACCGATAAGTTGTTACTACAGCAGTCTGCCATGGCATTCACTGGTGTTCCGCAGTTTTGGAATAACTTGGGTAGTTTAGAAAATAAGGGTTTTGAAATCGAATTAAATACTAAAAATGTGCAGGGTAGAAATTTTAGCTGGACTACTTCAGCAAATCTTTCACACAACCAAAATAAAATTTTAGAGCTAGGTACAGAGGCCTTTTTATTAAATCAAGGTGAGCGTACAGAAGTTTACAGAAACAAAGTAGGCGACCCGTTGGTTGTTTATTACGGATTTAAAACAGATGGCGTTTGGTTGTCTCAAGACCAAATTACAAAATCTGGATTAACGTCTTCTTTATCAAGTGTATTTGCTCCTGGGGGATTAAAAATTGTAGACGTAAACAAAGATGGTGTTTTGGATAACGCTGACAGAACTGATTTGGGTAATCCTTATCCAGACTTTAACTGGGGAATTACCAATACCTTTAAATTTGGCGGTTTCGATTTTAGCTTCTTAATGCAAGGTGTGCAGGGTGGAAAAATTATTAATGGAGATCCTAATTATAATGAATCTCGAAGAATAATTAAAACTTACAATCAAAATCGATGGGTGAGTGCTGCAAACCCTGGAGATGGGAAAACGCCTTTTTCTACCAATGGTTATAACTGGATGCTTACTGATTATGTTATAGAAGACGCATCTTATTTTTCATTACGTGAAGTTAACTTTGGGTATACTTTACCAGCCACAGTAACTAAAAAATTCAAGGTAAGTTCTATGCGCTTTTATTTCACTGCACAGAATTTATTCTTCCAAACTGCTAACGGATATAGAGGCTTAAATCCAGAAGGAAGATTTAGTAATGGTCCATATTCTTCTGTATTGATAGATGGATATCAAAGAGGGTCATTCCCGATACCTCAAACTTTAACCGCTGGTATTGATATTAATTTTTAATAAAGAAAAAATCTTTTTATATGAAAAACGTAATAAAACTATTTGCTCTTGCTACGATATTTTTAAGCTCATGTAACAAAAACATTGAACTATATCCGCAATCAAATATTACCACTGAAAACTTTTATACCAATGCAAGCGACATTCAAATTGCATTAAATGGATGTTACAATGCCCTTAGAGAACCGCTTTTAAATGAGTGGAAGCTTACAGAGTTAAGAAGTGACAATACGATTATGGGTAACGCTGCAAGTAAATCTGTTCCGAATAGAGATTTAAGTGATTTGGATTTATTTATCCCTAACACTTCTCACCAGGCGGTTTATAACTATTGGATTGCCAATTATTTTAATATTAGAAACTTAAATGTGATACTAAATAGTTTGAACGTAAACTACAGTGCTACCACTGGTGCACTAGTTTCTGATTCAACAACTGTTAAAATCACTGCAGCGGAAAAAAGAGCTGTAGTAGCTGAAGCTGCTTTTATTAGAGCCTACCACTATTTTAATTTGGTTCGATTGTTTGGTGGTGTGTTTTTAATTCATGAGCCTGTTGGCCCATTTGATGCAATCAATCTTAACAGATCTTCAGAAGCAGATATCTATAAGCTTATTGTTGCAGATTTACAGTATGCTGCTGCTAATGGTTCTGCAGTAAAATACGCATCTATTCCTGTAACTAATTTAGGCAAGGTAAATAGCTGGACAGCTAAAGCCTTACTCGCAAAAGTGTATTTAACACTCAATAGAAAGGCGGATGCCGCTACTTTATTAACGGATATTATTGCAAATAGTGGATATGGATTGGTTCCAAATTACGCTGATATTTTTGCGACCACCAATGAAATGAACAGAGAAATATTATTTGCCGTTCGATATAAAGCAGGCGGCATTGGACAAGGTTCTCCGTTTCCAAACTTTTTTGCTCCAGAGTTAAGTGGTACGGCAGTAATTAATGGTGATGGATCTGGATTTAATACACCTACTGCAGATTTATTTGCAGCATATACTAGCCTTGATTCACGCAGGGATATTAACATTGGATCTTATGGTACGCTTAAAATGTTGTTTCCTAAAAAAATGATTTCACCGGTATCCATTAAAGGTGATGGCGAAAGTGATTGGATTGTAATTAGGTACGCCGATGTTTTATTAATGCTTGCCGAAGCGCAAGGTAACACTGCTGCTAGCTTAACGTTGATCAACCAAACTAGAACAAGAGCAGGATTGCCAGCTTTAACTGCAACAACTGTTACTACAGATGCCATATTTGCGAACGAATTAGCTACTGAAAGAAGATTAGAATTTCCATTTGAAAATGTACGTTGGTTTGATATGTTGCGCTATAAAACAACGCTTCCAACCCTTGATCCAGTTGCAAGTTTGAAAACTAATTTTAGTGCATTATTTGCATCACATTATTCTAAATATCCTCCACCAGCACCTAATTTGGTTACAATTCAAGGGTATGTGACAAATAATAAATTATTATTACCTATTCCACAACGTGAAATAGATAATAATACCAAGCTTGTAATTCCTCAAAATCCAGGGTACTAAAAAATATATTTACCCCCTAACTTAATTTAGTTAGGGGGTATAATTAAACGAACTAAGCTTAATAGCGTCAAAGCATTTTATGATAAAAGCAGTATTGACAAGTTTATTATGTCTAGTTTTTATAACTAGTGCAACTTGTCAAGTTAGCTTTGTTGAAAAGGTTACAAAGACTCTTTCTAAGCAAGTATTGAGTGATGCCAATAAGGCATTAGACGAAGGGCCAATAACTGTTACTGCTTATTCTTCCGAAAGATCTAAAGGAGGCAAGCACGATTTCTTTTCGGAAGGGGATTATTGGTGGCCAGATTCACTCCACCCCAATGGACCTTATATTCAACGCGACGGTTTAACCAATCCTCAAAATTTTACGGCACACCGCTTAGCCATGATTCGTTTTAGTAAAGCGGTTGGTAATTTAACTTCGGCATATATACTTACAAAAAATACCAAGTATAGTAATGCTGCTATGGGGCATCTTAAAGCTTGGTTTATTGATACAGCCACCTTAATGAATCCATCCCTTTTATATGGGCAAGCCATTACCCGAAAGGTTTCTGGCAGGGGTATTGGAATTATTGATATGATTCAAATGATTGAAGTGGCTCAAAGTGTTGTTGTATTGGAAAAGGCGGGTCTAATAAATAATAAAGATATCATTGAAATAAAAAACTGGTTCACTCAGTATTTAAAATGGGTAACTACACATCCTTATGGAATTGAGGAAAGAGAGGCAAAAAATAACCATGGTACTTGCTGGGTAATGCAGGTGTCAGTTTTTGCGAAACTAGTGGGGGATACAAGTCTATTAAGTTATTGTAATAATAGATTCAAAACGCTTTTATTACCAAGTCAGATGGCTCCTAATGGAAGTTTTCCATTAGAAATAAAAAGAACAAAGCCTTATGGATATTCTTTATTCAATTTAGATGCCATGGTAACCCTGGCTCATGTGTTATCAACCCAAAAAGAAAATTTATTTGATTTCATAGGTACTGGAAATGTTAGCATAAAAAAGGGAATTGAATTTATGTTTCCTTTTATTGCAAATAAAGCAAGTTGGCCTTATGCAAAAGATGTGATGTACTTTGACGAATGGCCAGTAGCTCCTATTTCTTTGTTATTTGGTTCAAAAGCAACGAATAATTCAAGTTGGTTTGACACTTGGCAAAAGCTGGAGCATTTTCCAACAAATGAAGAAGTAATTAGAAATACACCCATTAGAAATCCACTCATCTGGATCAACAATTCATTAGAAAAAAATACTAAATAAATATACATGAAAAAGCATGCCCCACTATTTGTTTTACACCTCTTGCTATTTGCATTTATTTCAAGTGCGCAGGTAAAAAAACCAAACATTTTGTTTATTGCCGTTGATGATTTAAGGCCTGAGCTTGGAGCCTATGGCAATAAAATGGTTAAAACACCAAACATTGATAGACTTGCAAAAATGAGTACTGTTTTTGCAAGTAATTATTGTCAGCAAGCCGTTTGTGGACCTACACGTGCAAGTATTATGACAGGTATGCGTCCAGATTATACTAAAATTTGGGATTTAAAAACCCAAATGCGGGATATGAATCCAGATATTGTAACACTTCCGCAGTATCTAATTTCACAAGGGTACAACACTGTTGGTGGCGGTAAAATTTACCATCCAAGTAGTGCCATTAAAAAAATTGATCCCGTTTCTTGGAACCTGCCTTACCTGGAGCAAAAAGCATCTGATTATGCCAACGGACTCGGAGCACCTGCAAATAGACAGTATCAAAAGCCAGAAAACAAAGCATTGTTTGCTGTAAAAAAGGAAAGAGTAGCGAGAGATAATGATGATGAAGAGCCAACAACCATCAAAGGGCCTAGTTCAGAATGTATTGATGTGCCAGATAATGCTTATGAAGATGGTGTTTTGGCACTTCAGGCAAAAGAACAATTAATTAAAATGGCAAAAGATACCAAGCCTTATTTTATGGCGGTTGGTTTTCATAAGCCCCATTTGCCGTTTGTAGCTCCAAAAAAATATTGGGATTTATACAATAGGGAAGATATGCAGCTTGCTACATTTAGAGAGCATGCAAACAATGCGCCAGAAATTGCATATCATAAATCTGGAGAGCTTAGAAATTACATAGATATTCCTGCTTTTGCAACATTTAACCAGCCAGGTAATCATGTTTACTTGAAAGAAGAAAAGCAAAAAGAACTCATTCATGGTTATATGGCTGCTGTATCTTATACCGATGCACAAATTGGAATTCTTTTAAACACATTAGATTCATTGGGTACTTTAAATAATACCATTATTGTATTATGGGGCGATCATGGATGGCATTTAGGTGATCATGACTTATGGGAAAAACACACCAATTTAGAAAATGCTACCAGAGCGCCTTTGATTATTGCAGCACCAGGCTTAAAGGCTGGTAAGTCTGCCTCATTAAGTGAGCACGTAGATATTTTTCCTACCATTTGTGATTTAGCAAATGTTGGTGTGCCAACTCAGCTTCAGGGTAAAAGTTTAAAGCCAATTATGCAAAATAATAAGGCTTCAGTTAAAGATTTTTCGGTGAGTCAATATCCTCGAAAGTTGAGTAAAGAAGACATGAAAAAGTTTGGTACCGAATCCAACAAAATAATGGGTTATAGTATGCGTACAGAAAAGTACCGTTATACTATTTGGGTAAATGATTTTACAACTGCTGATGTATTTAATGATAAAAAAATATACGCGCAAGAAATGTATGACTATAGCAAAGATCCGCTAGAAAAAGAAAATATATTTTCAAATGCATCTTACGCAAAGGCTGCACAAGATATACATCAAAAAATGGTTTCATTTTTTGCGTCACAAGTAAAAAAATAAGTTGATCCATTCAATATCTATCAAATGAAAAAACTTTTAGTCGTAGGTGTTTTGACAGTGTTTTTGCAGGGCGTTGCGATGGCTCAATCTGCAAATAAGCCAAACATCCTTTTTATTGCTGTAGATGATTTAAAGCCAATCATTGGTGCTTATGGCAACACTTTTATTAAAACCCCCAATTTAGATAGGTTAGCAAGTAGAGGCACTACTTTTTTAAACAATTACTGTCAGCAAGCAGTTTGTGGACCTACGCGTGCAAGTATCATTACTGGTATGCGTCCCGATTATACTAAAATCTGGGATCTTAAAACACAGATTCGTACTGTTAGCCCAGATATTGTAACAATGCCTCAATATTTAATTACGCAGGGATATTCGACACAAGGGATTGGAAAGGTTTTTGATCCCCGAAATGTGGATGCAAATTTGGATAAGCAATCATGGAGTGTGCCGTATTATAAAACTGACAAAAAATATTATGTGCCTGGCATGGGAGAGCCCGCAGAAGGTCGTTACCAAGATCCTGAAACAAAATTAGCCGTAGAAAAAGTAATCAAAGAAGCACTTGCATCTGGAAAAACAAAAGCAGAGGCCAATGAAGAAGCTGGTATCAAAATTAAGCCTGCCACCGAAGGAATAGATGTACCAGATAATGCTTATACTGATGGTGCTAATATTTTGCAAGCAAAAGATATTTTAGCGCAGTTAAGTAAATCGGGCCAACCATTTTTCTTCGCAGTAGGAATTGCAAAGCCGCACCTGCCTTTTGTGGCACCCAAAAAATATTGGGATTTGTATAAAAGAGAAGATATTACTATTGCTCCTTTTCAGGAAAAAATAACAAATTCGGTAGACGTTTCTTACCACACTGCTGGTGAGCTAAGGGCCTACACCGATATGCCAGCTGATATTGCGGCAACCCCTCAAAAAGATTTTGGTCTTACACTCTCTGCTGATAAGCAAAAAGAATTAATTCATGGTTATTATGCAGCCATTTCCTATACCGATGCACTCGTGGGTAAGTTACTAGACGCTTTGGATTCATTGGAACTTTCAAAAAATACCATTGTGGTATTGTGGGGAGATCATGGATGGCATTTAGGAGACCATAACTTGTGGTGTAAGCATAGTAATTTTGAAGAAGCTACTCACGCGCCATTATTTATTAGTGGACCTGGTATCAAAAGCAATAAAACAAAATCTTTTTCTGAGCACGTAGATGTTTTTCCAACCATCTGTGATTTAGCTGGAGTGCCTATTCCTGCTCAATTGCAAGGTAAAAGTTTAAAACCTGTAATGATAAATCCTGAGTCTGCCGTAAAAGAATATGCTGTTAGTCAATACCCTAGAAGTAGTGCGGCTGAAGAAAACAATAGATTGGGTTATGCAGATGCAAATGTGATGGGATATTCTATTAGAGATAAACAATACCGCTATACCATTTGGATGCGAAACAGTTTTAGATCTACAATGCCTTTTAATCCGGCATCGGTAATTGGGGATGAATTGTATGATTACAATGCAGATCCCTTAGAAAAACACAATGCAGCAAAAGATAAAAACTACGAGGCTATTACTGCTAAGTATAAAAAAGAGATGCTTCGTTATTTCGAATCTCAATTAAAAAAATAAAAAATGAAATTAAAAACTTTGTTATTGGCGTTGCTTGTTTGTAATACAGCAATTTTTGCCCAAACTAAAAAGCCAAACATTATTTACATTTTAGCCGATGATTTAGGTATAGATGGCGTGAGCAGTTATGGTGCAGATTTATTTAAAACACCTGTAATTGATAAGCTGGCCTCAACAGGAATCAGGTATACCAATGGCTATACAGCGCCTCTTTGCGGACCCTCTAGGGCCTTAATTTTAACGGGCAGGTATGCATTTAGAACGGGTGCTGTAAATCAGGACATGACAGGTCAAATGAAGCCTTCTGTGGAAACCATGATGCCAACAATATTAAAACAGTCGGGCTATACGAGTTCGATGGTTGGTAAATGGGGACAGTTACCTTTAGGACCTGCCGAATTTGGCTTTGATGATTACCTCCGTTTTTTTGGAAGTGGGGTATATGTAAGCAAGGATGAGAAAAAACAAAAATATGTGTTAAATGGTCAGGAATCTATCTTAAAAGACAAAGAGTATATGCCAGATTTAATGCATACACACATAGAAAACTTTTTGTCAAAACATACCAAAGATCCTTTTTATTTATATTACTCCATGGTTCATGTGCATGGTGAAATAATGCTAACTCCAGATTCTAAACCTGGAACAACAGATTTTAAAGAGCTGTACACTGATAATATCAATTACATGGACAAGCTAGTTGGAAAACTCTTACGCACTTTAGATAGTTTAAAAATTAGAGACAATACCATTATTGTTTTCATGGGAGACAATGGTACAGCAGGTCAAGCAGCAAATATTGGTACTGTTAATGGCAAAAAAATTGTTGGTAAAAAAGGTACAATGACAGAAGGTGGCAGTTTGGTTCCATTGATTGTGAATTGGCCAAATGCAATTAAGAGAGGCATTGTTTCCAAAGATTTAATTGATGCCACCGATTTTATACCAACTTTTGCGGAACTAGCAGAAGCTCCACTTCCAACTAACAACATTTTGGATGGCAAAAGCTTTGCTTACCAATTAAAAGGCGCTAAAGGTGCCCCAAGGGATTGGATATTTACCGAACTTGGCAATGATTGGTATGTAAGATCTTCAAATTGGAAATTAAATAGAGCAGGAAATTTATTTGATATGCGCAATGCGCCATTTGAAGAAAAAGAAGTGGCTGTAGACGATACGAATAAGGCAGAAAAAGATAAATTACAAAAAATACTAGATGGGTTAAATCCGGCTGCTGGCTATTTAGATAATGGAGATGGAAGTGGCAGACACGCGAATAAGGTAAAAGAAAAAAAAGTAGGAAAAAATTAAATCAATAAACATATGAAAAGGGTAACGTTCATCGGATTTGTAGTTGCTTGTTTTTACACAGGTGCATTTGCGCAAACAACGCCCGTTGTTACCCCCACAGTAACGGACTCCTCTAAATTCAAAGTAGTTCCATTGCCTTCAGGATTTACGGCACAACTAAATGTCGTGTATGCTAAAGTAAATGATTGGGACGGTCGTATGGATGTTTACTTGCCGCCTGCAGTTGGTGAACCTACGCCAGTAATTATTAATATTCATGGCGGTGGATGGAACCATGGTGCTAAAGAAGAGCAGGGTGGATTTGCTCCTTATTTTAAAGCAGGATTTGCAGTTGCAAATATCGAATACAGGTTAACCAGCCAGGCAACTGCTCCTGCAGCGATTGAGGATACGCGTTGTGCGCTTATTTATTTAATAAAAAATGCAAAAGCACTTCATCTGGATCCTAATAAAATAATTATTATGGGCGGCTCTGCAGGAGGGCACCTCGCTTTAATGGGGGGCCTTCTTCAAAACAACCACCTATTTGATAGCAATTGTAGCGGAGTAGAAAATGTGAAAGTGGCTGCCATCATTGACAAATACGGTATTGCCGATGTAAATGATTGGGCATATGGTCCTTACATAAAAAGTAAATCTGCCACCAATTGGTTGGGTGCAAAAAAAGAGGATCAAGAATTTATTAAATCAGTTTCCCCTATTCATTGGGTTAAAAAAACAAGTCCGCCCGTATTTATTGTTCATGGCGATGCAGATCCTACCGTTCCTTACCAAGAGTCTGTTGCACTTCATGCAGCGCTTGTAGCAGCTGGCGTTAAAACCGAATTTATTACCATCCCGGGAGGCCTTCACGGAAAATTTGATAAAGACCAAAATGCAATGCTTAATACCGCTATCTTTAAGTTTATTGAAAGTTTAGAGGTATTTAAAAAGTAAATGGTTTTATGAAATTAAAAGGCTTGCGTTGGTGGATTTTAAGTTTGATAGGGCTAGCCACTGTTGTTAATTACATAGACCGTAATGCGCTTGCCATCATGTGGCCTGGAATTGCTTCAGAATTGCAAATGAATAAATCGGAGTATGCGTTTATAGTAAGTTGTTTTACAATTGCATACGCCATAAGTCAGGCATTGAGTGGTAAATTATTTGATGCGATAGGCACAAGACTTGGTTTTGTTGTTTCAATTGTGGTATGGAGTATCTCTGCCGCTTTTCATGCCGCTGCAAGGGGCATCATGAGTTTTTCAATTTTTAGAGCATTATTAGGTTTAGGAGAAGCGGGTAACTGGCCTGGTGCAGCAAAAAGTAATGCCGAATGGTTTCCGGTAAAAGAGCGCGCACTCGCACAAGGCATTTTTAATGCAGGGGCTTCTATTGGTAGTATTATTTCTGCACCACTCATTGCTTTTTTATATGGGTTTATTGGATGGGAAGCTACATTTATTTTAATTGGACTACTTGGTTTATTATGGATTATTCCTTGGTTATGGATCAATAAAAAAACGCCAGATGCACACCCTTGGTTAACCGAACAGGAACGTCAATATATTTTAGATGGACAACAGCCAAGTGATCCTTTAGATAAAGGGCTTTCATTTAAGCAAGTCTTGCAATTGAGACAAAGCTGGAGTATTTTATTGTCTCGCTTTTTACTCGATCCTATCTGGTGGCTTTTTGTTATTTGGCTACCACTTTATTTATCTGATAAATTTCATTTTGATATTAAAGCCATTGGTGCATTTGCATGGTTCCCTTATGTAGGCGCCATGATTGGTGGTATTGGGGGAGGTTGGTTATCTAGTCAATTTCTAAAAAAGGGTTGGACGGTTACCAAAACAAGAAAATTTAATATCCTGTTGGGTGGTTTATTTATGTTTCCTTCATTACTTACGATTATTGTTCTCAACAATCCATCTTACGCCATGGTTGCTATCTTTTTTGCGCTCTTTGGATTTCAAATAATCATTGGCACCATTCAAACCATGCCTTCCGATTATTTATCAGGAAAAGCGGTGGGAACCCTGTCTGGACTTGGCGGATTTGCAGCAAATATGGGTGTGCTCGCTACTACCTGGATGGTTCCAGCGCTCACTAAAACTTCTTACACGCCCTTTTTTATATTAGCGGCAGCACTGGTACCACTTGGCATTGCAGTTTTATTTATCTTCAGTGGGAAAATAGAAAAAATTAAAATCTAATGCCATTAAAATATTTTTTAACCATCGTTTTTATGGCAGCCACTACCGTGCTTTTTGCGCAAAAAGAATTTTCTATTTATGAAGGTCCAGTGCCAAATACACTCCCATGTAATAAAGAAGAAGTGGTCAGTAAAAATGCTACGGGCAAAATTGTTATTGCAAATGTTACGAGTCCAACCGTCACAGTATTTAATCCAGTTAAGCAGGATGCCAACAAAACAGCAATCATTGTATGTCCTGGGGGTGGTTATGCGAGACTTGCTTCTGGACATGAAGGAAATGAAGTTGCGGAAGCATTTAATAAAATAGGTATTACGGTATTTGTATTAAAGTACCGCTTACCTTTTGATAGTTGTATGACGAATAAAGAAATTGTACCACTACAAGATTTGCAGCAAACCATAAAAATGGTGAGAGATAGGGCTGCAGGTTTTGATATCAACCCTGCTATGCTTGGGGTGATTGGATTTTCGGCAGGCGGTCATTTGGCGAGCACGGGTATAACAAAGTTTTCTGAATCATATATTGAAAACACGAGTAATACCAATTTAAGACCTGATTTTGCTATTTTAGGCTATCCTGTTATTAGTATGGATTCGGCTATATGCCATAAGGGTTCTAGAGATAATTTGCTCGGAAAAAAAGCATCAGCCGCTAGGCTTAATTTGTTTTCATCAGAATTACAAGTTAATGCGCAAACGCCACCTACTTTTTTAGTGCATGCTTCAGATGACAAATCAGTTCCTGTAGAAAATAGCATTCGTTTTTATCAAGCACTTATAAAAAACAAGGTAAACGCCGAAATGCATATTTACCAAAATGGTGGTCATGGGTTTGGACTTCATAATACAACAACCACCGATGCTTGGTTTGAAAGAGCAACCTCTTGGATGCGCGTCAATAAATTTATTGGAGGTAACTAATTTATTTTTCTTCCTTTTCCATTTTCGCTAAAATTTGAAGTATCAATTTATCTTGATTTTCTAAATGCGTTAAAATGGTTTCTATTTCTAATTCTGCTTTTTTATTAATTAGGTAATCTTCTTCCGCTCTAATTTCTGCATGCCTCGATTGTAAATTTTGCCCTACCATAATAAGTGGCATCAAAAATATTTGAAGCATATTGGAAATGAAGAGCCAGAGTACAAAGGCAGGGAATGGATCAAAGCGTAATTGAACCGGCGCTAAAGTATTCCAGGCCAACCATACTGCAGTCCAAGTAAATACAACCATAAAAAACCCCATCGAGCCTACTTTTTTGGTAATCCCAATTGCTAATTTATCCATCCTCGAAAGCCTTTCTTTATGCCTAATATTTACATTCCTAGATGTTATGTGCCTGTCTATGATATGCTGAGTGCTAACTGGGTTTGCGTTTTTCATAATACAAGCGTATTTATGGGTAAAATTAGCTAATAACTGTCTTTATAGTGTTGGCTTACTTTTATATCTTTAAGCACATTAAGATTTTTGCCATGTCACAATCCAATTCAAGACGTAAATTTTTACAAAACACCGCAGTGTTTGCAGCAGGTATTAGCATCGTTCCTAGACATGTTTTAGGAAGAGGCTTTATTGCACCAAGTGATCAATTGACCAAAGGTATCATTGGTGTAGGAGGTATGGGAAGAGGCCATATTGGCCTTGCAGGTACCAAGGTGGTTGCGCTATGTGATGTTGATCAAACGCATTTAGCAGCAGCATCTAAAATGGTAGGCGGCGGTGTAAAAACTTTTGCAGACTATCATGAACTCATTGCAATGCCTGAGGTTGATATCGTACATATTGCTACGCCACCGCATTGGCATGGAATCATGTCTATTGAAGCTGCAAAGGCAGGTAAAGATATTTGGTGTGAAAAACCAATGACCCGCACCATTGGTGAAGGTAAGCGTGTGGTGGAAGCGGTAAAACAGCATGGCCGTATGTTTAGGCTTAATACTTGGTTTAGATTTCAAGATGAGTTTTATGGCATGAAAACATCTGTTAAGCCCATTAAAAAATTAGTAGAGTCGGGCATGCTTGGTTGGCCACTAACAGTAACAGTTAGTAAACACACAGGTTTTGATTGGAAATTTTATTGGATTGGAAAAACAGGGCTTGAAGCGCAGCCTGTTCCTGCAACACTCGATTATGACAGATGGTTAGGTCCTGCACCATACAAACCTTACAACGCGCACCGTGTGCACGGAACATTTAGAGGTTATTGGGACTATGATGGTGGTGGACTTGGTGATATGGGTCAACATTATTTAGACCCTATTCAATATTTTTTAGGCAAAGACCATACGAGTCCAGTAAAAGTAGAAGTTGACGCCGATCAACAACACCCGGATGCTTGTGGCACGTTTCGAAAAATAGTATATACCTATGCCGATGGTTGTAAAATAATTTTAGATGGTGAGGCCAAAGACGAATCGGTGGCTTACATAGAAGGACCAGCAGGTAAATTATTTGCTGGCTTTAAATCTACCATTCCTAACCTAAAAGAAAAGCTAGCACTATTACCAGATCCTGCACCACAGGTTACAGATTTTTTAGAATCGGTAAAATACAGAACACCTTTTGCACTCAATGAATCCAATGGACATAGATCATGCACCATTATCAACCTGGGTAAAATTGCTTTGCAATTAGGACGCACATTAAATTTTGATCCTGACGCGCAGGTGTTTATTGGTGATGACGAAGCTAATAAAATGATCAACCCACCTATGCGTGCACCCTTTGGTATCTAGTTTAGTAATTGATAAATTTATCGACATGAAAAAAATAATTATAGCTTTTATTGTAGCAGCCATTTTTATAGCTAGTGCTAGCAATTTATTTGCACAAAGTGATGCAGCTTCTGTTGGGTCAACTGTAACAAAAATGCAAGCATGGAATGGCGCAGCTTGGGAAAACTTTTTTAATACCTTTAACAATACGGATGCCGGTGCCAATGCGCCACATGTAAAAGCAATGTATGCGTTAGATGCCTATTTGCATGCAGCATCACTAGATAAATCATTAAAAAACAAAGCAGTTACCATTGTTGTTAAGGGGCTATCACAACTTAAAAATATCCAAGAAAAAAATATTTTAGTGCGTTCTTATTTATTAGAGCGACTCGGTTATTTGGGATCCGACAAAGCAGTAAATACACTTTCTAGCTATATTGAACTGCCTGGTTACACAGACGTGGCAACCATGTCACTCACTACCATCGGTTCAAAAAAATCAATAGCTGCACTTGAAGCTGCACTAGTAAAAGCTTCAGCAGCGACAAAGCCTGCTATTGAGGCGGCCATCAAACACTCCAAAAGTGTTTTACCTTCTATACAGGCAGTTGCATTAACGCCAGCTAAAGCAGTTCATCCAGCCCAACGATTACTCGATTTACAAGACCAAATGGAAATTGCAAAAAGCCCTACCGCTCAAAAAGAAATTATTATTGAAGCCGGCAAAGTAAATAAACTAGGTGCGCTCATGTTTGCTGCTAAATTTTTAGAAACTATGGCGCTACAGTCTGATGCAGCAATTGTTGTATCTAAACTTGCACTTGCTAATCCCGATTTTAAAGGTCCCATGGTAAGACCTGTTTTACAAAGAGCGCTTGCTTTATTGCGCGGTGAGGATAGTGCTATTTTGGCTAGTAAATTGGCGTATCACATTAAGGCCATGCCATACGACTATGGTTTCGAAAATATATTTAACGGGAAAGATTTATCGGGCTGGAAAGGTCTTGTTGCAAATCCTATTGCGCGCTCAAAAATGAGTGCACAACAATTAATGGAAGCGCAAGCAAAAGCGGACGCAACCATAAAATCAGATTGGGTGGTAAAAGATGGCCTACTTGTATTTACGGGCCATGGCGATAATTTATGTACCCAAAAACAGTACGGTGATTTTGAACTTTTTGTTGACTGGAAAATCACCGAAAAAGGCGATGCTGGTATTTACTTACGTGGGACACCACAGGTTCAAATTTGGGATACCAGTAGACGTGAAGTAGGCGCGCAAGTTGGTTCTGGCGGACTTTACAACAATCAAAAAAACCAGCGTCATCCATTAGCAGTTGCTGACAATAAAATAGGTAGTTGGAATACGTTTCATATTATTATGCGTGGCGCAGTGGTAACTGTTTATTTAAACGGTGTACTTGTAACAGATAAAGTTGTGTTAGAAAATTATTGGGACCGCACACTTCCAATTTTTGTAAAAGAGCAAATTGAACTGCAGGCACACGGCACTTATGTTGCCTACCGAAATATTTATATTAGAGAGCTTCCTAGCAATTTGCCAAATGCCTTGTCAGATTTTGAAAAACAACAAGGTTTTAAATTGTTATTTGACGGCACAAACCTAGATCAGTGGGTAGGTAATAAGGCTGGCTATCTATTGCAAGATGGCGCCATTGTAGTAAATCCAAAAAGCACAGGCGGCGGCAATTTGTATACCAAAGACGAATATGCCGATTTTGAATACCGTTTTGAGTTTCAGTTAACCCCGGGGGCTAATAATGGATTGGGGATTAGAACGCCATTGGAGGGTGACGCCGCTTACGTGGGTATGGAGCTTCAAATACTAGACAATGATGCCGAAATCTACAAGAATTTAAAGCCTTATCAATACCACGGCTCAATTTACGGTGTTATGCCGGCTAGAAGGGGCTATTTAAGGCCAATTGGTGAGTGGAACGAAGAAGTTGTTGTTGTAAAAGGCACACGCGTTAAAGTCATATTAAATGGCGAAACTATTACGGATGCTGATACTAAGGATGCTTCAATAAATGGAACGATGGATCATAACGAGCACCCTGGATTAAAGCGAACTTCAGGCCATATTGGCTTTTTGGGCCATGGAGACGTGGTTAGATTTAGGAATATACGTGTGCTTCCTCTATAATTCCCATCCTATTAATCTTAATATTTTATTATGAAAAAAGCGGCGCTTCTGTTATTGATACTAACGTATTCTTTAGTTGGATTTACTCAATCTAGACAAGAGTCTGAAGTGATTTCGACTGTAGAGAAATTACGTCTAGCTATGATAAGTGGGATAAAAGAAGATTTAGAATCTGTTGTACATGATAGCCTAAGCTATGGGCATAGTAATGGAACCATAGAAGGTAAGTATGAATTTGTAGAAAAAATCGTTTCAGGTAAATCGGATTTTGTATCTATTGAATTTTACGGTCAAACCATATCTGTGCAAAAAAACATTGCGTTAGTTAGGCATAGTTTAATTGCAAATATTAACGATGGTGGTAAGCCTAGCGAAATAAAATTGAAAATTTTATTGGTTTTTATAAAGACTGGAAAAGATTGGAAACTTTTAGCACGCCAAGCTGTAAAGCTTATTTAATTTTTGAGACTAAATTGATAAATTATACAGCGTCTGCTACTTTCAAAAGAAACTATGAAGTATTTATTTTTATTATCATTTGCGCTAATCATAAATATACATCTTGCCTACGCGCAAAGTAAATCTTTGGCTGCTGAGTTAGCAGCAACTGCTATGGCTACTTTATGGAAAGTGCCAGTTGGTGCAGATACTGCTAAGCCAACCAAGTGGACGTATGATCAAAGCTTTGGATTACTTGGCATTGAGCGCTTGTGGATACAAACCGCCAATCCCGCCTATTTTTCTTACCTCCAAAATAGCATCAATTATTTTATTTTCGAAAACGGTGATATCAAATTTCACAAAGTGCAGGATTATGATATTGATAATATTTTATTCGGTAGAATTTTATTGACACTTTATAATGTAACTAGTCAGGTAAAGTATTACAAAGCAGCATCATTGTTAAGAGATCAATTAAAATTGCAGTTGCACAAAAATGAAGGGATACTTTATATGCGTGAGCCTTTTTATGCCGCTTATGCAAAACAATTTCACGAGCCCGAAGCTTTTGATGATATCGCCAATCGATTTATTAGGATGGAACAGCATGCAAGAGATGCTAAAACAGGTTTATACGAAATGGCACTTGTAGATGTGCTTGAAAATTTTCCGGTTGCACATCCAAAGCGTGATACACTGGCATCCATTTTTAAAAGACGTGTAGATGCTATTAAAAGAGTACAGGTTTCCGCAAGTGCGATGTTTATTTATGCCAATGCTAAAGCGGTGCGTTTAGGTTTTTTACCTGCTAGTTATTTGGCGGTTTCAAAAAAAGATTATGAAGGTATTTTAAAACATTTTATTGATACCAGCAAAGAGGGCTATGCCAATTTGAAAGGAACACTAAGTGGGGACCCCAATGGAGCAGGTGTATTTATACTAGCTGCTACTGAAATGGAGTGGCATGCGGCGCCAAAACTTGGTAAGAATAAAGTTTTTTTGTTGGACGATTATTATAATGCGGAAAAGAAAAAAGACATTAAAGGTGTTGAATATGCCTACCATTATAAGTGGCCTGAAATGTACAATAATGGTTTTTCTTTTTTAGGAAATATAATAACTACTAATGGATTACAAACTAAAACATTGTCGCAAGCACCAACAGCTGGCAATTTAAAAAATGCTTCTATATATATGATTGTAGATGCGGATAATATAGCAGACAATCCTACCCCCAATTACATGAATGATAGAGACGCCCAGGAGATTTATAATTGGGTAAAAGAAGGTGGTGTATTGGTTTTATTTCATAATGATAAACCAAACGCTGATTTTACTGCTATCAATAAATTATCTGATTTATTTGGTATTCATTTTAATGAGGATACTTATAATAAAGTAATTGGCATAAATTATCTGGGCGGAAAAATTGACGTACCTGCTGGGCATCAAATCTTGAAAAATGTTCAAACTATTTATCAAAAAGAAGTTTGTTCCATCACTGTTAAGGCGCCTGCTAAATCAGTACTAACAAAAGGAGATTTGGTTGTTTTTGCAACTGCTAAAATTGGTAAGGGTACTGTTTTTGCAACCGGTGATCCTTGGCTTTACAATGAATACACCGATGGTCGAATGCTTCCGGCGATGTATCAAAATGCTGAGGCAGCAAAAGATTTAGTAAAATGGTTGATATCTCAAATCCCAGGTAAAAAATAATAAATTTTAAAGCAGCATAGTTGGTGCTATGACAAGAATAAATGATGTTAAATAGAAAAATATATACGACCGTTACCAACCAAAATGTAGATGCATTATTTGCGCTACCTGAAAAAGTGTTGCAGTTTGGAACTGGCGTGTTGCTTCGCGGCTTGCCTGATTATTTCATTGATAAAGCAAATAAACAGGGTTTATTTAATGGAAGAATTGTAGTTGTAAAATCTACCGATCAGGGAAACACGGATGCCTATGGTGCGCAAGATGGATTATATACGATACTTGAAAAAGGCATTGAAGATGGTTTGCCCATAGAGCGCACCACAATTAATGCTTCTATTAGTAGGGTTATTTCTGCAAAATCACAGTGGAATGAAGTATTAATTTGCGCAGCTAGTAAGGATATTCAGGTAATTATTTCAAATACTACCGAAGTTGGTATTACACTTGTTCCCTCGGATGCGACAGCTTCATTTCCCGAATCATTTCCGGGTAAACTGCTGCATTATTTAATGGAACGTTACCATGTTTTTAATGGTACGCAAGATTCAGGGTTGATAATTATTCCAACCGAGCTCATTAGTGATAATGGTATTAAACTAAAACAAATTGTAATTGAATTAGCACGATTAAAAGGGCTTGATGCTTCATTTATAGAGTGGGTAAAAAATGACAATGATTTTTGCAGTTCATTGGTTGATTGTATTGTGCCAGGTAAATTGCCTGTTTCTGAAATAGCAACATTCGAACAAAAAGCAGGCTACGTTGATGCCCTAGCTATTATGTCTGAACCTTACCGATTGTGGGCGATAGAAACGTCGAGTGAAAAAACGGCTGCAATACTATCTTTTGCAGCCGCAGATGCTAGGGTGATTTTAGCCCCTAGCATTAATAAGTACAAAGAAATTAAATTAAGGCTTTTAAATGCTACGCACTCTTTGTGTTGCGGGGCGGCTTATTTAAGTGGATTTTTAACAGTTAAAGAGGCACTTAATGACAATCAATTTAGGTCATATATCTCTGAAATGTTATTAGGAGAAATTGTACCACTCGTAGCTGATGGCGAAATTTCTTTCGAAGAAGCGCGTAGTTTTGCAATGCAGGTGATTGACCGTTTTTCGAACCAGAGTATTGAGCATTTGTGGTTAAACATTTCTGTACAATACACGTCTAAAATGCAAATGAGGGTTGTGCCATTAGTTGAAAAGTATTTACAGCAGAATGGTAGAGTGCCCAAACTTATGTCATTTGGTTTTGCTGGTTTTCTAGTATTTATGAAATCTAGTGAAATGGAGCCTCGAAAATATATGGGAACCTATGCTGGTTCCTTATATGAAATTAAAGACGACAAAGCCGCAGAAATGTCTTCTGCTTGGGCGTCTAAAAATACATTTGTAGCATCGGACGTATTTAATGAACAGGTATTTGATTATGTGGATGCAATTGAAGCTAGTTCTGTAAAAGATGTTTTGGCGTTGATAGTATAAATAAAATTTAGAAAGAGATGGGTAAGTTATTTATGGGTGAAGATTTTTTGTTGCAAACAAAAACAGCAGCGTTATTATATAACGAGTACGCTAAGCAAATGCCAATTATCGATTACCATTGTCATTTGTCACCACAGCAAATTGCTGAAGATATTAAGTTTGAGAATTTAACCCAGGGATGGTTATACGGCGATCATTACAAGTGGAGAGCGATGCGTACAAGTGGTGTTGATGAATCGTATTGCACGGGCAATAAATCCGATTATGAAAAATTTGAAAAGTGGGCAGCTACTGTTCCTTATACCATGCGTAATCCCCTATATCATTGGACGCATTTGGAGTTAAGAAGATATTTTGGCATCCATGAAATTCTAGATCCAAGTTCTGCAAAGTCTATTTACGAAAATGCAAGTGCGCAAATTCAAACAGATTCTTTTAGTATCAAAAACTTGATTCGTAAAATGAATGTGAAAGTCATTTGTACTACAGATGACCCTATTGATTCATTAGAATACCATAAAACGCTTTCTGAGAGTGGTTTTGAGGTAAAAATCAAGCCTGCTTTTAGACCTGATAAAGCCATGGAAGTTTCTAGTGCTGCTAATTTTGTTGCCTATGTAAAAAAATTAGAATCTGTAACTAATTTGTCTGTTTCTTCATTTGAAGATTATTTATTTGCACTTCAAAACCGCCACGACTTTTTTGCTTCAATGGGATGCTCTGTGAGTGATCATGGACTTGAAGAGGTTTATGTAGAAGATTTTACAGGTCAGGAAATTGAAAGCATATTCGCAAAAGTTTTAGGTGGTAAAGATTTAAATGTATTAGAGCAGCGTAAGTTTAAAAGCTGTATGTTACTTCACTTTGCAGAATGGGATTGGGAAAAAGGATGGGTGCAACAATATCACTTAGGTGCACTGCGTAATAACAATTCACGTATGCTTTCTAAACTAGGTCCAGATACAGGATGGGATAGTATTGGTGATTTTTCTCAAGCAGCAGCACTTTCTAAATTTTTAAATAAATTGGATAGTGAAGACAAGTTGGCTAAAACAATCATCTATAATTTAAACCCTGCCGATAACGAACTCATGGCTTCTATGATTGGTAATTTTAATGATGGATCGGTAGCTGGTAAAATACAGTTTGGTAGTGGTTGGTGGTTTTTAGACCAAAAAGATGGTATTATAAAACAATTGAATGCATTAAGCAATATGGGTTTAGTGAGTAGGTTTGTGGGTATGCTTACCGATTCGAGAAGTTTTTTATCATTTCCTAGGCACGAATATTTTAGACGCATATTGTGTAATTTATTTGGTGATGAAATTGAAAACGGTGAATTGCCAAACGATACAAAGTGGGTAGGTCAAATTATCCAAGACATTTGCTACAACAATGCCAATGATTATTTTGGGTGGAAAGACAAATAATCTACTTTTTTATTTCATTTCATATTATCTTGTAATTCAAACGGGTAAGTCATTTGTATGAAAAAAGTATTTTGTTTTGGTGAGATTTTGCTTCGTATGTCGCCCGTATTAGACCAGGCCTGGATTAATAACGCTAGTATGCCTGTTCATATTGGTGGCGCAGAACTCAATGTGGCAAAGGCTTTGGCCGGATGGCAACAACCCGTTACTTACATGTCTGCAATGCCAGACAATTATTTGTCCAAAGAAATTACAGCTTCCATTGCCGCTTGCAATATAGGTGTAGATGCCATGCAGTTTTGCGGAGACAGAATGGGTATTTATTTTTTACCACAAGGTGCCGATTTAAAAAATGCAGGTGTTATTTATGACCGTGCACATGCTTCATTTTCAACCGCTTTATTCCCGGGAAAAATAAATTGGGATACTTTACTCGAAGGTTCTGATTGGTTTCATTTTAGTGCGATTAGTCCTGCATTAAATGAACAGGCTGCTGCTGTATGTTTGGATGCACTAAAAGCTGCAAAACGACTAGGTCTTACTATTTCTGTCGATTTAAATTACCGTGCTAAACTCTGGAAATATGGCAAACAACCTGCAGAGGTAATGCCAGAACTGGTGTCTTATGCAGACCTTATCATGGGAAATATTTGGAGCGCTAGAGACCTAATGGGTATCGATGTGCCCAAAGGTGCAGCAACAGCAGTCACTAAAGAGGAGTTTGCTGCTTGTGCAAAAGAAACAGCTGCTGTATTGTTAACACAAAATCCTTCCTGTAAAATAGTAGCCAACACTTTTAGGTTTACCCCCGATGGCGCTGGTGTAAATTATTATGCTACGCTTGATACAATCAGCGAACAAGCTGTATCAGTTAGCTTTGAGGCTAGTTCGGTAGTAGACAAAGTGGGGAGTGGAGATTGTTTTATGGCGGGCCTAATTTATGGTATCCATAATGGGCATGATCACACCGACACGATAAATTATGCTGCTTCGGCAGCTTTTGGTAAATTGCAAGAGCTCGGTGATAGCACCAAGCAAACAATTGAGCAAATTAAATCAAGGTATTAAATGGAAAGAGAAGCGCTTCTTGTTCATCAAATAAAAGCAGAGGGCATATTGCCTTTATATTATCATGATGATGTTACGGTATGCGAAGGCGTACTTCGTGCATTATATAATGGTGGTGTAAGGAGTGTAGAGTTTACCAATAGAGGCCCACAAGCAGTTGCTAATTTTACGCATTTGGTTTCCTTGAAATCAACAATGCCTGGTTTGATACTTGGTATTGGTACCATAAAAACACCACAAGACGCAACGGCATTTATTGAAGCAGGTGCCGATTTTTTAATTAGCCCTTGTTTTGATGCGAGTGTTGCAGATGTTGCTTACATGCACAAAGTATTATGGATCCCAGGTTGTATGACTCCTACCGAAATTCATGTAGCACAAAAATCGGGTGCGACACTTATAAAACTTTTTCCTGGCAATGTATTGGGTCCTGGTTTTGTAGATGCTATTAAAACTTTATTTACTGGCGTTGATTTTTTAGTAACGGGTGGTGTAGAACCTACAGCGCAAAATATGGGCGCTTGGTTTAAAGCAGGTGTGGCAGGTGTGGGGCTTGGTAGTAAGCTTATCACGAAAGAAGTGCTTGCCAATAAAAATTTTGAACAATTAGAAGCGCAAACAAAAGAATTGCTAGCGCTTGTTAAAACTATAAGATAATTACGATTTAAAGCATTGCTATATGGAACAAAAAATTGGACGTTACCGCTGGACTATTTGTAGCCTGGTATTTTTTGCTACTACTATTAACTATTTAGATAGAGCGGTTATTAGTTTATTAAAATCTACTTTGACTACGGAGTTAAAATGGGATGACGCAGATTATACAAATGTAGAAATCGCTTTTAAAGTTTCCTATGCAATAGGTTTGTTATTGGCCGGAAGATTTATAGATAAAGTAGGTACTAAAAAAGGGTATGCTTGGGCGACCGGTTTATGGAGTATAGCTGCCGTTTTACATGCTGCTGCTAAAAGTGTATTTGGATTTTCGGTGGCACGTGCAGCCCTTGGCGTTACTGAAGCAGGTAATTTTCCAGCGGCTATTAAAACAGTAGCAGAATGGTTTCCGCGTAAAGAGCGGGCTTTAGCTACCGGTCTTTTTAATTCAGGTGCTAATATTGGTGCCATTGTAGCGCCATTGTCTGTTCCATTTATTGCAGCTGCTTATGGATGGCAGTGGGCATTTATTGCCACTGGTATACTTGGATTTGTTTGGTTGTATTTTTGGAATAAGCATTATTACAAACCATCTGAGCATCCTAAATTATCAGCTGCTGAGCTTGCCTATATTAATAGTGATTCAGACGCTATTGCAGAAGGAGATGCACTGAACACAAAATCTTTTAGTTGGGCTGCATTATTAAAATACAAGCAAACCTGGGCTTTTGCCATTGGTAAATTGTTAACCGATCCAATCTGGTGGTTTTATCTATTCTGGTTACCTGATTTTTTAGAAAGTCAGTACCAAATTAAAGGAACTGCTATTGCGCTTCCAGTTGCAGCTGTTTACACGATGTCTGCGGTAGGTAGTGTGTTTGGTGGTTGGCTTCCTATGTTTTTAATTAAAAATAATTGGCCTGTATTTAAGGCGCGTAAGTCCTCTATGTTGCTATATGCATTTTTAGTATTGCCTATTTTGTTTGCGCAAGTATTAGGCGGTATGAACATGTGGTTGGCTGTATTTGTAATTGGAATAGCAGCTGCGGCGCATCAGGCATGGAGTGCTAATATATTTACAACAGTGAGTGATATGTTTCCAAAGCGTGCGGTAGGCTCTGTAACAGGCATTGGTGGCATGTTTGGGGCTATTGGAGGTATTTTACTTTCTATGGCTGTGCAAAAGAATTTATTTGTGCATTACCGTTCTATAGGACAAATTGAAACGGCCTATTATATCATGTTTATTGTGTGCGGATCTGCTTATTTATTAGCGTGGGTAATTATGCACTTATTGGTTCCTAAAGTAAATGTTATTGCTGCCGAAGATTTAGAATAATCAACCTTATGTCTGAACAAACTAAAATGATTCAAACCATGCGTTGGTATGGCCCTAATGACCCTGTAAGTTTATGGGATATTAGGCAGGCAGGCTGTACGGGTGTGGTGTCTGCATTACATCAAATTCCAAATGGCGAAGTGTGGCCTATTGAGGCTATTCAGGAAAGAAAACAAATTATTGAAGCTGCAGGGCTTAGCTGGGATGTCGTTGAAAGTGTTCCCGTGCAAGAAGCTATTAAAACGCAATCTGCTGGATTTGAAAAATACATTGACAATTACAAGCAAACGCTACAAAATTTAAGTAACTGCGGTATTAAAATTGTGACCTATAATTTTATGCCAGTGATGGATTGGACGCGTACCAATTTAAAGTACGAAATGCCCGATAAGGCGTTAGCGCTGTTGTATGAAAAAGCTGCGGTGGTTGCATTTGATGTATTTATACTAGAAAGAAAAAATGCGGCTGCAGATTATACGCCAGCCGAAATTGAAGCTGCCACAATTAGGTTTAACGGTATGACTGATGCCGAAAAATTGCAATTGCAACACAACATGATTAAAGGACTTCCGGGTAGTGAAGAAAGTTTTACCATGGAAGCTTTTAGAAATGCGTTAGCGGCTTATGATGGAATTGATGCAGCAAAACTTCGCGCGCATCTTATTTATTTTTTAGATCAAATTATTCCTATTGCCCAGTCATGTGGTGTGAAAATGGTGATTCATCCAGATGATCCGCCGTATTCTATTTTAGGACTCCCAAGGGTTGTAAGTACAGCATCTGATATTCAGGCATTGTTTAGTGCCGTTCCTTCTTTATCTAATGGTTTGTGTTTTTGTACAGGTTCTTTTGGTGTTAGACCAGATAATGACCTTCCCGCTATCGTGCGTAATTTTGGTGACCGCATTAATTTTATTCATTTACGCAGTACCAAAAGAAATGCTGCTGGTGATTTTTATGAAGACAATCACTTAGAAGGTGACGTTGATATGTACCGTGTTGTCAAAGAAATTATTGAAGTGATGCGTAAGCGCAATATCTCAATTCCCATGCGTCCAGATCATGGTCATCAAATGCTTGATGATTTAAAAAAAGATACCAATCCGGGCTATTCTGCCATTGGAAGACTTAGAGGCCTTGCCGAACTTAGGGGTTTAGAAATGGGGATTCTTAAGAGTTTGTATTATTGATAAACCTTTTTGAAGACTATATTTTCCGGTCACTACTTTTTGTTGTTGCAAGTGCACTTTAAAATCAACGTTCCAATTTGTAGGCCAGGCAGGTAGCCAATTAGTTTGATCCACTTCCGATTGTACCAGCATATTTTGCAGCGCCCGCATGTTAACAGTACCATGGTCTTGATCCGGCACCCAGTCATAATTGGGTCCCCAAAATGCAGGGAACCTGCTGCCTCCATGTTTTGTAGTAAAATTATGAACCACCATTTCTTTGGCTTCTTTTGTAAGTCCTAAGTAAGCAGCAAAAATGGGATCTTGTTGCCAACCGCTAAATTCATTATTGGCTCTATTATTAAACGCTACAATGGCCTCTTCAATTTTTTCTTTACCAATACCTCTTAGCCTGAATGGGAATACTGCATAGAGTTCTGGCTTTTCTACATTGGTTCTTGGTCCTAAATGATAACCTGGGGCTAAGGCAGTTTGTCCTTTTATAATTTGTGTAGGAAGTGAAGGTAAACTCGCATACAATTCTTTTGTAATTTTTATAAATGAAGGGTCTTTTATCATTGATTGATTGGCTAGTAAGCCGCTAAGTACACGCGTTAGCCCCGCAATTTCTGGTAATGGATTTACGACACCTTCAAAATAAGATTCAAGTGCCTGTGCTGGTTCAATTACAATCTGATTTGTAGTATTTCTTTTGTAGTGCGCATTATAAAACCAAATAATTTCTTTAATAAATGGAAGGTGTTGTTTTGTAAATGTTTCTTGGTCATTTGTAAATGCGTAATAGTCGAGCATGAGGGTAGATAATTCTAGGCTACCTTCCCATAAATAGCGGATATACATATTTTCAGATACGCCGTCTGCTAAGTTTTTTCTATTCCAACCATAATTGTCATTGGCATAGGTACCCCAGGGGGTCATGGTTTCTGGAAAGTATGCACCTTCGTGACTAAAATATTTTTGTGTTCTATATTTTGCCAATGGAAGTGCCGATGTATACATCTTAAACAGCGGTTTAATAAGTTCAAAATCGCCACTGTACAGCATTGAATAATAGGGTAGTCTTGTGTTCTGAAACCAGTAATTAGCCCCCCAGTCTCTAAAATCTGCGTCATAGCCAGTTAGATTTCTTTTGCCCATGCTCTCATCTACGTCTACCGTAAAAATGGATCCATTAAATTTAATGGGAAGTCCACCTCTTCCCGCGCAAGCGTTCATATAACGTTGTAATTGATAGCCTTGTGTTACAGCAAAAGTTTCTTTTTGCGTTTGTTTGCTACTATCACCTGGTGTCACAATCAAATAATGTTTGTTCCAAAAATTGTTCCACCATTTTTTGTGAGCGATAAATCTTTGGGTAGAAGGTTGCTCCGTTGTTTTGTTGTGAAGTGATACTGCTTCTTTTTTCCATTCTAATATATTAGCTGTTTGCTTTTTTAATACCGTAATATTTATTTCAAAATCTTTTTGATCGTTTTTGTTAACCTGATTTTTAGCACGCACCACGGCACCAAAATTTTGATATAACAGTGGATCTTTGCCTATTTCATTAAACTTTGTTAGGTTTTGGATGTCTAAGGTAGACTGCCATATGGATGATTTGTTTTGGTGAACCCAAATAAGTGTTTTTGTATTTTCAAGAATCGTATCTCTTTCTCTTAACAGCGGAAATGGAGCACTAATCATTCCATAAGCACTTCTTTTTTCTCCGCCTAGTAGGGTGTCCGTTTTATTTCGCCATAGTGCATTTTTTATGTTGAGTGAAACACCTGTACTGGCTTTTCCTATTATTGTAATGGCCGGGTTATTGGCGTCTGCAAAAATGGTGATGTGTATGCTTTCTTTTCTGGCATTGGTTGCTTTAATTTCAATACTTCCAGTTTGGATGTCGAGCGTTTGGGTAAATGAAGCTCCATTTAAAATAGCTGGTGTGGTAGCAATCGTAATTTTTCCAATTTTTAGTAGACGACCAATTTCAGAATAAGCATCTGTTTTTGAAATGTACAATTGCAATAGACCACTACTGTCTACCCATACATTAGCGCCAATATCGCCATTACCAATAGGCATTGAACCGCTTGGTCCGCTGCTCTGTGCGTTCCACGTTACGTTGTATGGCGCAAGTTTCACTTGCGCCATACAACGCGCGCCAGGCGCCAAAAAACTCCCTGCCCCCAAAGTAAGCGCCCATAAAAAACCAAGTCTCGTTTTCTTAATTAAATTTTTTAGTTGCATGTGTATTAGTTTCTGTATTTGTCTTTGTACAGTCCCATTTTTTCAAATGGGACAGGTTCAAAGCCTTTTATTTTTTTAAATACTTCCGATGTTGGGCGTAGTGTAAAATTTTCATGTGCCATATCTACAAATCCAGGATCAGAAACAGACCTATAATTATCTCTTTCTGTAATGGTGGCATAGTTGCCGCCAATTAATTTGGTGGGGCTTTTAGGCCCTCCAATTATAAGGTTATCTGCAAATACGTTTCCATGTGCACGCATGCCTTTCCACTGATTGGTACCCGGTATGGTATCTAAATATTCGAGTAGCCCCGGGTACTTGCTTGCATAAGGTTCTTGCTGATAAGCAACGCTTTTTGTAAGGCGGTTTCTAATAAGGCCGTTTTCGCCAAACATTGATTTTTCGGAGCCTGCTGCCCAGGTGTAATAGTGTGCCGATATTTGCGCAGTAGCATCGGTGGGTTCAATGATAATATTGTTTTTCATAACGAGGTCCCAGCCGCTATTGGTAAATAAAATACCATGCTTTGTTTCCATTTTATAAAATACGTTTCCAAAAACAAATACATCTGCCGATGAGTCGTCACAATAAATGCCCATATTCATCCGGTTGGGGTTACCAATGTGGTGAAAATAATTGTAGCGCACTACATTGCCTCTATCGCTAGGGTCTCTACCAATATACCATGGAGAGGTGTCGTCCGAATTGAGTGTTACGTGATGGATATTATTGTATTCAAAAATATGCTCGTTACCGTGTACGAAAATCCCTTGCCAATCTGAATTGTATATTTCGCAGTGTCTTATTTTATTGCCGCATCCGTCTACACTAATGCCCGACCAAATAAATTTATTTCTTCTATTAAAGTCGTGGACTTTGCAGTTTTCAACAATGTTGTTTGCTTTTGTAAGCGTTCGTTTATCACCACCGCTTAAATAAATACCACCACTTCCTGTGTTGTATACGTCGCAACTGATGATGGTTTGGTTAAAGCCTGCGTTTCTATTCCAGCTGGTATTTTTGTATAAATAATTTTGAAGGCTTCCAATAATACCAGAAGTAGGGGTGCCATCAAAATCATCGATACTCATGTCTTTTTGTTTGGCCTCGGCGCCCTGTCCCATAAAAATGCCTGAGGTTCCAAGGTTTCTAACGGTGCAGCCTGCAATGGTGTTATTGTTACCGCCTTCTAGGTAAATCCCCATGTCTCTTCCGGCTTCGATGGTAAAGCCTTCGATTGTTAGATGCTCGGCGTTTATAATTGATACGATAGGTGTTTCAAGAATCGAAACTGTAATGTTAGCAGTAGCAATGTCAGTTTTGCCGTCGCTGTTAGCAGGCCTATTAACAGGAGGCCATACATACAACATGCCGGTTTTTTTGTCTAGCCACCACTCGCCGGGGCTATCAAGTTCTTCTAAAATATTGTAGGCAATATATTCTTGAAAATCTCTTCCATGAGCAATGCCATAAATGTGTGGGCTGGCTAATTTAATTTCTTTTTTTGTGGTATCTATATTTGCAATGTTGATGTAATCATCTGCAAATCCGTAATTAAAAGTGCCTTGTATCCAAATATCTTTTTGCCCTATCCACTTTGATTGTCTATTATCGGTGTAGTTAAATAATCCACCTCTATTTGATTTATCACCAATGCGGGGTACAGAACCTTTGTCTAAAACTTTTCCAATTTTTATGGCGCCATTGTTTGGATAATTTGCTAGTAGTAATGGATCTTGGTTGTAATAAAGTTCTAGTGGCGCAGGAATTACGGGCTGTCCGTGTCCATAACTTTGGTGTGTGCCAAAATTGGTAATACCTAATTTAGTAAGAGAAACCTCAACAATATTTTCTGCTGCATTTTTTTCTAGCCTTGCTAGTATACTGGGGTTGGTTACTTTTTTAAATAGGCGGCCATTGATATTTTTTCCACCAGATAGAATTACTTTATCTTTTGCAGCTGCTTTCCAAATCACTTGTAAGTTTTCATTTCCGGCATCACCTTCGTTAAAAGAAAGCGTTGATGTTAGTTCATACGTGCCGGGCATCACCGTAACAATAATGTCTCCCGCATAGCCTGGGTTGGCTTTTTTAAATTCTCTTACGAGGGCCTGTGCTTTTTGTAGGGTAGCTACCGGTTTTTGAGCAGTCCCTAAATTACTATTGTGGCCTGTTTTAGAAACATAAAACTGCTGAGCACCAAGCTGGTTAATTATAAGTAGAAAAATGATGGTTTTAAGGAGCTGTTTCATGTGTGTATCTTATGTGTTTGGAAGGGCCTAATTCTCTACTATTTCTTTTATATTGAGTAAAATTATTTGTTATGAACGCTACGCCAGAATCAGTAAAAGCAGCACTTGATGCAAACTATAGCGTAACACCCGCGCAGGTCAAGTACTTTAGCGAAAATGGTTTTATAAAAATTAAAAACATTTTTGAGCCAACTGTTATTGACTATATGAATATAGTAATTTCTAAAGAGGTAGACCGTTTAAATAACCAACAAATACCCCTCGAAGAACGTGATACCTATGGAAAGGCTTTTTTGCAAATCATGAATTTGTGGACGCATACAAGCGCAGTAAAAGATATTGTTTTTAGTAAAAAAATTGCACAAATTGCTACTGGGTTAATGCAAACAGCAGGCGTTCGTTTATACCACGACCAGGCACTTTTTAAAGAACCTAAGGGTGGACATACCCCTTGGCACGCGGATCAATATTACTGGCCACTCGCTACAGAAAATACCGTTACCGCCTGGATACCATTACAAGCAACACCTTTAAACTATGGCCCACTCGAGTTTAGTGCGGGTAGTAACAAATTAACGGCTGGCAGGGACAAACAAATTAGTGACGAAAGCCAAGCTTTTTTAGAAGCCGAATTAAAACGGAATGCATTTAACCATGTGGTGGAACCTTTTGATGTAGGTGAAATAAGTTTTCATAGAGGATGGTTGTATCACCGCGCGGGTCCTAATGTGTCTGGTAATATGCGTAAAGTAATGACCATGATATACATGGATAAAGACACCGTATTAAAAACGCCCGAAAACCACAACCAGCAGGCCGATTGGGATACCTGGTGTCCAGGCGCTACTGTTGGTGAAATTGTAAACACCCCATTAAATCCAGTTTTGTATGAAGCAGTGTAAGTTTTTATTTTCTCTTTTGCTACTCATAGCTGTTGGTACAGTAGCGCAGTTGCCAATTATTCCGTACCCTAATAAAGTTGAAACTGGAAAGGGATTTTTTAAACTTACAAAGCCAGCGGCAGCTACTGCCAAATTAATTGTAGATCCGCAAACTACTGTTGTAGCATCTATGGAGGGTTATCATTTGTCTGTTACGCCAACTGCTATAACTATTACAGCAAAAACAAAAGTGGGCGCTTTTTATGGCATGCAAACATTATTACAATTAGAAGCGCAATCTAAAAATATTCCAGTACTTGAAATTGATGATGCACCAGCTTTTGGTTATAGAGGCCTCATGTTAGACGTGGGTAGACATTTTATGCCAGTGTCTTTTATCAAGCAATTAATAGATGTGATGGCCATGCAAAAAATGAACAATTTGCACCTTCATTTAACCGAAGACCAAGGATGGCGTATTGAAATAAAAAAATATCCAAAATTAACGCGTATAGGATCGGTGCGTGGTGGTACTTTAATAGGCAAGTATCCTGGTAAAGGCAATACCAACGCCGCCTACGGCGGCTTTTATACCCAGGCGCAATTAAAAGATCTGGTTACTTATGCAGCTGCTAAACACATCAATATAATTCCTGAAATTGAAATGCCTGGTCACGCAAGTGCTGCCATTGCTGCATATCCTGAGTTAAGTTGTTTTCCAAATGAACCCACGCAGCTCACCAAAAATATGTATGCTGCTGCTACCGAAAATAAAATAAAAAAGGAGGGTGGTAAAATAGTGCAAGAAAGCTGGGGGGTATTTGATGATGTGTTTGCACCAAGCGAGTACACATTCAATTTTATTGAAAACGTGCTAGATGAAGTGATGGATATATTTCCTTCAAGTTATATTCATATTGGAGGCGACGAATGTCCAAAAACAGCATGGAAGCGGTCTAGTTTTTGTCAGGCACTCATGAAAGAAAAAGGTATCGCTGATGAGCATGCATTACAGAGCTATTTTATTCAGCGCGTAGAAAAATATGTAAATAGTAAGGGGCGTAAAATAATAGGATGGGATGAAATTTTAGAAGGCGGCCTTGCGCCCAATGCAACCGTTATGAGTTGGCAAGGAGAAGAAGGTGGCATCACAGCAGCCAAGCAGCACCACGATGTAATCATGACCCCGCAGGGTACTTGCTACTTAAATTTTTATCAATCGTCAGATCCTCGCGACTCAATTGCTTTTGGCGGTTTCTTGCCCCTAGAAGCCGTATACAATTACAATCCAATTCCTGCGGCACTTACCCCACAAGAAGCGACTTATATAAAAGGAGTACAGGGTAATTTATGGACGGAGTATATTGCCAACAAAGACTTAGCCTCTTTTATGTTGTATCCACGTGCGATAGCCATTGCCGAAAACGGATGGACTAAAACAAAAACTGGGTTCGATCATTTTACAAACCGCGTAACCATGTGGCAACCTTTATTAAAACAAAAAGGGCTTCATTTTTCGGACCATTTATACAATGTGCAAATTACCAGTAAACCAATTGCTGGTGGCATCAACGTTTCTATAAGTGGCGTAGGTGCAGCGCATAAAATTGTCTATAATACAAATGGCAAACTACCTAGCGTGCAAGATCAAAACTACACAGGCCCTATCACGATTAAGGGTGATGCCAATTTGCAAGCGGGTGTTGTTGTCAATAATAAAATTACAGATGTAGCGTCTGCTTCATTTTCTATTAATAAAGCAACGGGTGCAAATCTTACCCAGTTAACCAACGCACCTAAAGCACCCTATAATAAAAGTGGTAACAATGGTTTTATTAATGGTATTGTAGCAAATGAGAGTAGGTTTAGTGATGGTGAATGGTTGGCCTGGGAAGGAAAAGATATAGATGCAACACTTTCTTTTGCTATGCCTACTACTATTTCAAAAATTAGTACTCGTTTTTATAATAGCAGGGGAAGTTGGATTCATTTGCCAACAAGTGCAGAAGTGTTAGGATCACAAGATGGAAAAACATTTACCCGTTTAGGCATGCTACAAAATTTAGATACTAGTAAAGAAGGTGCGGTAAATGTTTTATTTGAAATAAAGTCTACTACCGTTCAATATTTAAAGTTGGTAGCTCATCCTGTAACGACTATCCCTGCTGGGTTTGCGGGCGCAGGCAATCCTTCTTGGTTATTTATGGATGAACTCATTGTAAAATAAAAGATGATGGTAAAAGTGATAGATACCCACATGCACAGTTGGGACTTGCAAAAAGTAAGGTATAGTTGGCTCGATGGTGATACATCTATACTGGCGCAAAATTATTATCCTTCAGGTATTGAAGATCAGTTGCAAGCAGCTAATGTAAGTGCAGCCGTAATGGTGCAAGCTGCAAATAATTTAGAAGACACTGCTTTTATGTTTGAATGTGCGGAGCAGTACCCTTGGATTATTGGGGTAGTAGGTTGGGTAGATTTGTTGAATCCTGAAACGGCCAAAAAGCAATTAGAAGCGCATCTACAAAATAAATATTTTAAAGGCATCAGGCACCTCATACATGACGAGCCAGATCATAACTGGTTACTACAACCTACAGTAATAGAAAGTTTAGAAATTTTGGCAGATCATGGTGTTCCTTTTGATGTAGTAGGTGTAAAAATTGAACACATTAAAGCAGCTATACAAGTGGCAAAACAAATACCACATTTAAAAATGGTATTTGATCACTTAAATCATCCACCCATTGCTAAGAGCGAACAGTTCGGTGCTTGGGGAGAAGCTATTGCTGAGGCTGCTGCTATGCCTAATTTTTATGCAAAAATTTCGGGACTTGGCACATGCTGTGCTCATTTTAATGATTGGTCTGCTAACTCCATTGAGCCTTATGTAGCCTATGTGTTAGAACATTTTAGCGTAAATAAATTAATGATAGGAGGCGACTGGCCTGTGTCATTACTGGCTGGAGATTATGTAACTACACATCATAAATACCAAGCAGTAATCAATAAATTAGTAGCACCAGAAAATCAAGAAAAAATTTACACCACTAATGCCGCCGCTTTTTATAAGCTGGGTTAGTTGTTTACTATTTCTACTTCAATTCTTCTGTTTCTAAAACGGTTGTTGTCGGAATCGTTGGGAGTGATTGGGTCGGTTTCGCCTTTACCAATGGTAGCAATACGGCTTGCAGCAATGCCTAGTTTTACAAGTGCTGCTTTAACTGCTTCTGCTCGTTTATTGGATAAAATTATATTGTAATTGTCTTCACCTAAATTATCGGTGTGGCCACTAATTATGATGCTAAGCGTACTATTTTTTGTTAGATAATTGGCCATCTGCTCTATTTCTAACGTATACTTAGGCATGATATCATATTTGTCTAACTCAAAATTTACATTTAGGGTAATGGTTTCTCTAACACCCTTAAATGTTTTTTCGCCGAATGCCCTTTGTTCACTCACAGTTCCCGCAGTGATGCTTAATTTTTCATAATCAAACATGCAAGGCATCATGTTTACCTCATAGTATCTATTCAATGAAAAAAGTTGGTTGTTAAACACTTCTTCAAATTCGGATCTATCATAGCACTGAAAATACATGCCATTTGTTTCGTTGGCAATAGCTCTTAAATTAACAGAGTCTGCACCACCACTATAGGCAATGGTAAATACCGGGATATTATGTACGAGTGCTTTTTCAACAATCGATTTGGTATTTTTATTTTTAGATGCGTTCTCGTATCCGTCAGTAAATAACAGTAATACTGGTTTGTACTTATTGTATTTGGCCATGGTATCAAGTGCGCGGTCCATGGCGTCATTGATAGCAGTTCCACCTCCAAATCCATCCATACCTCTTTTGCGGTATAGCATTTTTTGTATGGTAGCGCTGTCATATGCCGTTCCTTCGTATGAAATATCCGAATCAAATTTCCATAGGCTAACTAAGTTGCGCTTGCTCATTTTTTTTAAGCTAGCAGATAGTGCATCTTGTAATTCGGCGCAGCGTTCATCACCCATGGAGCCACTATGGTCTAGTATAATACCAATATGATAGATGCTGGTGTCTTTAACTTCTTTTAACGTGTATTTGGTAACGTAACAGGTATCGTTGTATTTATTGATAAACCTAAAAGCATTTGTCGAGTCGGCGGCATTAATTTTATGATAGCTACCTTTTAAATTAGTAGGGTAGCTCATTCTAAAATTAATTTCCTTTTTATTTTTGGTAAAGCCGTAGGTGTTAATGGTTAATTTTTCTGGCACATAGGTTTCACCAATTCTTCGTTTAATTACCGTTTTTTGTGTAATAAAAACGGGTTCGTACATAAAAGTGTAATTGGCGGGGACACGATCTATGCCGTCAAATGGTTCAAAGCCAGGCCTTGGTTTAAACGTTTTTTTATATAGTGGTTTAGGAGGAGCAGTTGTGATTTTTTTAGGCGGGGCCACTTCTGCAAAAAGTTCTCTAGATTCTCTACACGCTGTAATACCAATAAAACCAATGGCAACGATAAATGTTTGCAGGCGGATGGCAGAAAATTGAATACCCATATCGATAGGTTGATTGGTACGGTAAGTTAATTTATTCTGGGCAGTCTATAATGGTCTTAATTTTTTTAAGGCTCATGGGGTGTATACTTAGCATGAGATATCCGCCTCCCGAAACATTGTCCATATTACTTGAATTGGTGAGCCAGCTAAGCCTATGAAGGCCCACTGTGAGGGGTCCCAGTTTAATAGCGCCACCTAACATGAGTTGTCCTTGTGTATTGTATTGAACTGGCATGTAAACACCAAAATGTAATGTTTCGTAGCGTGGTGTAACTGTAATTAAATTAAGGTCACGAACACGACGCTTGGTAAGCCCTGCACTAGCGTGCATATTAACGGTGAGATCGGCGTTGATATAAAAATCATTCCCAATTGGCTTATCAATATTTATATTAAAGCGTGTAGGCTTAGCAATGGTAAATGTTTCAGGCATTGGGGTGGTAGAAGCAAATATAGTAGCGAGTGAATCTCTTAACTGATCGCTATTTTGAATGCCTGTGGTTTTGCGTGAAATTAATGGATCGTTCATATTTGGACGAACGCCATTAAATAAGCTACTTGTAACACTATTTTTATAAGACACGCCGCCAATGTCCATAATGGAAACACCTATTTTTAATGCATAGTTTAAAGCATGGTTGGTTTGGAAGCTATGCGCTTCTGTATTGTACAATAAGTACTCTGCCCCCATACTTAAGCCAAGGCTTGACTTGCCGTTTTTTACAAAATCGGTACCGGTATTGGCTGTGCCTGCAATAGTTTCATCATAATTAGAACTGTATCCAAATGAAGCGCCACCAGCAGTTAGCGTATATAAAGTGTCTATGCCATTGGTGCTTTCTAAATAACTTAATTTATTAACCGTCGCGTAAGCTGCTGAAATACTTTTATTGATTTGCAAAGTAACCCCTGCTGTTAAAGTACCTTTTTGATTTCTAAAAATTTCTTGTGAATAATTTAAATTGCCTTCAAGCCAACCGCTATGTGTTAAAAAAGCTTCTAAATAAGGCGTTTGCCTATTGAGCATAAAAAAATCATGCATACTTTTTATAGCATTTCTAGCAACAAGCGGTTCTGTTTTAATATGGTTAAACGTTCTTGCTCTAATACCAATACTAAAAGCTTGTTTATTATTTGGCTTGTATAAAAGGTTTAGTAAATTAACATCCACATTGCCATGAAAATATTTTGGAAACATACCTTCATGAACACCAATTGAATCGTTTTGAAGATAAAATATATTGCTATTGATATTTGCTTGTGCACTTAAAATGGTAGCCTCCCATTTAAAAGATTGATTCACACTCGAAGCAGGGTTGTTAAAAATGCTGGTACTGCCTGCAAACGCCGACCCGTAGGTTGGTTTGTAACTTTGAGCGTTTGCGCGCATAAAAAAAAGGCTTGTAGCAATACCGGCTACGATTAGAAAAAGGCACTTATTTTTTATTCGCTTGTTTATTTGCATGTATTTATTTTACGAGACCTGGGTACACTTTTAATGCCGCTTCTAGACAGTCCATAGACTTATTAATGTCTTCTAGGTTTAACACATAAGCAAGTCTTACCTCTTGTTTTCCTAAACCTGGTGTACCATAAAATCCTGTTGCAGGCGCTAGCATCACCGTTTGATTTTCAAAAGCAAAATCCTCTAATAACCACTGACAAAATTTGTCGGCGTCATCAATAGGTAGTTTAGCCATGGCATAAAAAGCGCCGCCCGGATTGGGACAAAAAACGCCTTCCATCGCATTTAGTCTGGTAACAATAAGGTCTCTTCTTGATTTGTATTCGGCCTTGGTATCGTCAAAATAATTGGCTGGTAAATCAATGGCTGCTTCCCCAGCAATTTGAGCAAAGCTTGGCGGACTTAAACGGGCTTGTGCAAATTTCATGGTAGCATCTAATAGTGCTTGGTTTTTGGTAATAAATGCACCAATTCTTCCACCACAGGCACTGTATCTTTTACTAATCGTGTCCATGATAACCACATGCTCGTCAACGCCTGTTAAATGAAGCGCACTAATTTGAGTGCCTTCGTAACAAAACTCTCTGTAGGCTTCGTCGGAAAACAAATAGAGGTCGTGTTTTAAAATAATATTTTTTAACTGCTCCATTTCGGCAGCACTGTATAAATAACCAGTTGGATTGTTGGGGTTACAAATTACAATGGCTTTGGTGCGTGCTGTAATTTTAGCTTCGATGGCTTCGATTGGCGGAAGCGCAAATCCATTTTCTATGTGTGATGTGATAGGCACTACAGATACGCCTGCTTCAACTGCAAACCCGTTGTAGTTGGCATAAAAAGGTTCCGGTATGATAACCTCGTCGCCAGCATCTAGGCATGCCATAAAGCCAAATAAAATGGCTTCGCTACCACCGGTTGTAATAATGATTTGTTTTTCATTGACATCAATGCCAACGCTTTTATAATAACCCACTAATTTTTTACGGTAACTTTCATTGCCTGCACTATGGCTATATTCTAGTACTTTAAAATCACTGTGTCTAACAGCATCCAAAACCATTTTAGGGGTTTCAATATCTGGCTGACCAATATTTAAATGGTACACTTTAGTTCCTCTTTTTTTTGCAGCTTCTGCAAAGGGAACTAGTTTTCTGATAGGTGAGGCCGGCATTTCTATGCCACGTTTGCTGATTTGTAACATGTTGCAAATATAAGTTTACAATTTGAGGCAGGGGCAAAAAAAACCAGCCTCCGAAGGAGGCTGGTGAGATCTTTTTATAAATCTTAACAATTATTTTTTTGGAGCAACTACTTCTCCACTGATAGTTAGGATAATGGGATCAGCAACGCCTACTAATTTAACAGTAACACGCTTTGTAAAAGCACCCATGCTAGCAGCATTGTAGGTTACTTTAACAGTGCTTGATTTACCTTTTAAAATAGGCTCTTTGGTTACTTCAGGGGTTGTGCAACCGCATTCTGCAGTAC
>JBEDIY010000110.1:0-14891 GCA_041173245.1 Bacteroidota bacterium
TAATAAATGGGTTTGTTTTTTACACCCCAAAGATACGGGTGGGGTGCTGGTAGAATTATGCCAAGAAATTATTGAAGCGAAATAGGGTTATCGGGGGCGCAATTGAACAAGCCGCGCGCGCTTACAGCGCTAATTTTTCTACGGCCACTTGCGCAGCTACTTGACTGGCGTCTTTTTTATTGTAGCCTTTACCAAGTGCAATTACTTCGCCATCGATGGTAACATGAATGGTAAAAAGTCTACGCGTTCCTTCCATCTTTTCTTCTACCAGTTCAAAGTCTAATAGTTTGCCATTTTTACTCGCCCAACCAATTAATTTATTTTTCAAATTAATATCTATCTGTTCTAAATCGTCTACAAACATGTGTGGTATCACAATTTGTTTGAGTACCCAAGCATGTGTTTTAGCATATCCCTGATCGAGGTAAACTGCACCCACCAAGGCTTCTAGCGTATTACCAAAAATTTGACTTCCTTTTAAAGCGTTGTCAAATTTATTATACATCGTTAATTTTCGAAGTCCCATTTTTAATGCAACGTCATTGAGTTGTTGCCTGTTCACCATTTTGCTGCGCATCTCTGTTAAAAATCCTTCGCCTTTGTATGGGTACCTTTTAAATAAATAATCGGCAACGATAGCACTTAATACAGCGTCACCTAAATACTCTAAACGCTCATTGTTTGCCTCTGCCGTTTCTTTCACAGAACGGTGGCTTAATGCAGTAGAATACAGCAGTAATTTACCTGGTTTAAAACCAAGCACATTTCTTAATTGCTGATCAAAACTATTTGATGATGAAGATGAAAAAAGTTGCTTAAAAAATTGCACAGCTTAAGCTATGAATTTTTTAACAATCACACAAGCATTGTGTCCGCCAAATCCAAACGTATTACTTAAAGCTGCATTCACCACTCTTTTTTGAGGCGCATTAAAAGTAAAATTAAGTCTTGGATCTAGGGTTGGATCGTCCGTAAAATGGTTGATGGTAGGCGGTACAATATCATGAATCACAGCCTGGATACATGCAATTGTTTCAATGACACCCGCAGCACCAAGGCAATGACCTGTCATGGATTTTGTAGCCGAAATATTGAGGTTATATGCGTGTTCACCAAATACACCTGTAATGGCTTTTGTTTCGGCACCATCACCAAGCGGCGTTGATGTACCGTGGGTATTGATATAATCAATTTGCTCTGCCTGCATACCTGCATCTTTTAGTGCAGCGCGCATTACGTTTAATGCACCTAATCCTTCTGGATGTGGAGCGGTTAAATGATAGGCATCGGCAGTAGCTCCACCACCAGCAATTTCACAATATATTTTGGCACCACGTTTAATGGCGTGGTCATAATCTTCTAAAATAAGGGCTCCTGCAGCTTCTCCCATTACAAATCCATCTCTGTCTTTATCGTAAGGGCGACTTGCAGTTGCTGGGTCATCGTTGCGCTCACTCATGGCTTTCATGGCGTTAAAACCACCAATACCTGCTTCGCCAATAACGGCTTCGGCACCACCAGCAACAACGATATCTGCTTTACCTAGCCTGATGGTGTCAACTGCACAAACAATACCATTGGTACTAGATGCACAAGCGCTCACCACTGCATAGTTGGGACCTCTAAATCCATGACGCATGGAAATTTGTCCGGCAGCAATATCTAAAATCATTTTTGGAATAAAGAAAGGATTGAAACGAGGTGTTCCATCTCCTGCGGCGAAGTTTAATACTTCTTCCTGAAAAGTTACGAGACCACCAATGCCACTTGCAAAAATGACACCAACACGGTCAGGATCAACATTATCTTTTGTGATACCCGCATCTGCAACAGCTTGATCGCTGGCAACAAGGGCGATTTGTGCAAAACGGTCTAATTTTCTGGCTTCTTTACGATCCATAAATTCGGTAGGATCAAAGCCCTTAATCTCACACGCAAAACGTGTTTTAAATTTAGAAGCGTCAAAAAGAGTAATAGGTGCTGCCCCCGAAACGCCCGCTAATAAATTGTTCCAATAATCATGTAGATTATTTCCAATAGGTGTTAGCGTACCAATTCCCGTAACAACGACTCTTTTAAGTGCCATAACTTAAACCTGATTAAGTGATAATCCGCCTTTCAAAGCAGTACACTTTAGAAAGGCGGATTAAAAAAATTATTCCTAAATAGAATGCTTATTTAGCGTGCTCTTCCAAGTAGGCAACAGCTTGGCCAACTGTAGTAATGGTTTCAGCCTGCTCGTCTGGAATAGAAATGTTGAATTCTTTTTCAAATTCCATAATTAATTCAACGGTATCGAGTGAATCTGCACCGAGGTCATTGGTAAAAGAAGCTTCATTTGTAACTTCAGCTTCGTCTACGCCTAATTTGTCAACGATGATTTTCTTAACTCTTGTTGCGATGTCTGACATTGTAAAAAGTTTTGTTTACGGCGCAAAAATATACTTTTTGTTAAATAAGCAATCTTTTCGGGCATTTTTGTTTCCACAGACCCGCAGCTCAATTATGCACAAACCAAGCTGTAGCGCCTAAAATCATGAAAATCATGCCTATATTGTAGTTAAAGCGTCCGATATGTCACTAAAAATAATTGAGTTTGGTTCCCCTTCTTACCAAAAAATGGTTGAATTAAGGTTCCAAATACTGCGCAATCCACTTGGTCTTACCTTTGACCAGGCCAATTTAGACAAAGAAAAAGAGGACATTTTAATTGGGTTTTTTGAGGATGAAGCACTTGAAGGCTGTTGCATTTTAACACCTGATAACAAAACGAACATCAGTTTGCGTCAAATGGCGGTGGTATCGGGGCTGCAGGGAAAAGGAATTGGGCGGGTAATTATGAATTTTGCAGAAAATGTAGCACGTGACAGAGGCTACAAATTACTACATATGCATGCCCGAAAATCGGCGGTTGGCTTTTACGAAAAATTAGGCTACCAAATTATAGGTGATGAGTTTGAAGAAGTAACCATCCCACACTACGAGATGCAAAAGAATTTATAGCCTAGCGCTGGCCAATTTTTTTATTGAGAAGGCCCCTTAGTTCATGTCGCATGTCTTCAGTCATGCCTTCTTTGGGAACAATAAAAAAAGATTTAGTGTCGAAATACAAATGAAAGAAATGAGGGCTTTCAAAAAACTTTGAAAATTTTTGCCAGTCCCAGTTAACGGTTCCTCGTTCATTACTAAGGCTCACCTGCATATCGGTAAACAAAATGGTAAAACTATCTTTAAAAGTGGCTGCTTTTTTATAAATAGAATGTGGCATGATGTACCAAAAAGTAACCATCATAACAAGCCACAAAACAGAGCCTAATAAAAAAGGTTCTGGCCTAATTTTTTTTGAATAAAATAATGCAGCAGATACAATCGCAAAAACATTGATGAGTATCACGAGTAATTTAATGGCCCTGTCTTGCACAAAGTGATAACGAACGCCTTGAATCACTTTATTTTTCTCGTAACTAAATGAATGCTGCATATTTCCAATAGATTAGGCCAAAAGTAACTAATTTTAATTATGTCAGACACTACGCTACATAAAATAGCTACCACATTAGGGCTTAGCATTTCAACCGTATCAAGGGCGCTTAAAGGACATCCAGATATTTCGGTGCTAACCAGAAAAAAAGTGCTTGCAACCGCCGCTAAACTAAATTATTCTCCAAATCCAAATACGGTTTACAACGCCATTAGAAGTAGCCATTTTATTGCACTCTTTATACCTGTTACCCCTTCTACCTATTTTCAAGATTTTTTACATACGGCCAATCAGTTAGCGGAAAACGCAGATTATAGTTTACTGGTTTTGCCACTTACAAATAATACAGTTAGCACTACTGCGCAAATTAAGTTTTGCAAACAAAATAAAGTACATGGTATTATTATATGCCAAGATCCACTCCAACCACCCAATCCAAAATTTAAGAAAATAAAAGAATTGGGTATTCCTGTTATTGTTGTTGGCGGAAACCTGCCAAGTACAGGGGTGCATTATTTTAAAGAAGACATTGAGCCGGTAGCCACTTTGGTTGCACAAAAAATAGTGGAAAAAAATAAAGGACAAATTTTGGCCATCTTTGATGAAAGTACCGCGCAAAGAACCGAGCTTATTTTAAATGCATTTATAGATAAAGTAGCTGCGCTAGAAAAAAATATTAGTGTAGAGTATGCATCATCAACCTCAGAAGCATTTACACTTTGCAAATTAGCAGTACTTCAAGAAAAATACGATGCCATTTTTTGCATGAATGATTCGCTACTACTGGGTGCCTGGCAGGCACTGCAGGCCAGCCAGCATAACATTAGCTTGTTTGGTATGAGTGAAACTGGGATGCCAGGCCTACTTCCGCCCACTATTTCATATGCCTATTATAGTGGCCAGGCAGCTGCCACAGAAACGATGCAACTTTTGTTTCGAATTATGCAAGAAAAAACACCTGCCACAGAAAACATCCGCAGTATATCTTGGCAAGAAAGTAAAGCGTAATTTTTATGGAAGGATTTGCATTTTTAAACTTCTAAAAGAAACTTCATTGCCATGGTCTTGAAGCAGTAAACGACCTTTTGGCGCCATGCCAAAATTAGGCCAGTTGGCATATTTACTTTTTGCCACTAGTGCATAAAAATATTGTTCGCCTCTTTTGTATTCGAGCATTTTCCAGCCATTTAAATAATGCGATACGGTTCCATCTTTTGTTACTTTAATCATGCCTCTGTTCCATTCACCAATTTTACGGCGCGCGCGGTTTTCTTTTACAGCAGGAATTAAATCATAGAGCGATCCTAGTGTTCTATTTCCGATAGACCCTAATTTTGCATCAGGATGCAAGGCGTCATCAAGTATTTGATATTCTAAACCAATGGCAGAACCTGCATTGTTTTCTTTTTCTGTAACAAAATATTTTACACCACTATTTGCGCCGGCTGATAGTTTAAAATCAAATTGAAAAATAAAAGCATCATATTCTTTTTCGGATACAATATCTCCACCATTGGTAGACTCTGCACCATTAGAAGATTGTACCGTTAAAGTGCCATCCTGTGCTTTCCAACCTTTATCGGGGAAACCTGCTTTGTAAGCGCCCCTCCATCCATTTGTAGTTTTGCCATCAAAGAGTAAATGCACCCCTTGCATTTTTTCCTGCTCCGACACATGATTGGGCATTAGGTTTACAACAAAAGTAGGGTCAAGTGGCGTGGCTTGTAAATTGGTGGTTTGAATTTTAATATTTCTCCATCTAATTTTTTTACCCGCTTCTTCTGCTTTGCCAATTGAATGAACCTGCAATGCAATAAAACCAGCTGGTGTTAGATCATCCACTAAACTTGCTACAGGCTTGCCATTTAAAAAAGTACGGATGGTAGTTCCAATGCATTCTATGCGGCATGTATTCCATGCTTGAAATTTAAAGAGCTTTTTAGCTGGCTCGTTATAAGACACCGGATACAACCAATCTCTGCGGCTCTCATCATATATGCCCGCCGTCCATGCCCTAGGCGAAGGATCAATTTCGTATTGGTATCCATGTACCCTTCCATTTAAATAATCAGATTTACTTTCACTTCTAAATTGAATACCAGAATTCATCATGTCGTCTAATTTGAATTCTAGTTCTAAAATAAAATCGCCATAGTTTTTACCCGTTACTAAAAAAGAATTAGGCTCTCCTAAAACAGTGGAACCTACAATCTCTCCATTAATTACCTCGTATTTGGCCTTGCCATTTAATTGCTTCCAACCTGTTAAGTCTTTTCCATTAAAAAGTGGGGTCCAATTACCTCCTTTTTTGGTTTGAGCTACCATGGGTGCTATCATAAAAGCACATAAAACAGTTGTAAGAATTACGGATTTAAGTATTTGCATAACAAGGGTTTAGCGTATAATAATGGAATGCTTCAGCTAATTTATGGCTTTAAGCGGAAGCTGTCTAAAAAAATTTGCGGTAAATACATGGCCCGAATCAGGGGCAAAAACGGGGCTTGGTCAACAAAAGAGCTAGCTTGTCAAGATATGCCTTTGAAGGTTTCAAAATGTAGGTTACTCATAGTAGATGACGATGAAGTAAACAGGGCTTTGCTTCACTTTTTGCTGCAATCTTTTGATTGTATCACCGCTGATGCTATAAATGGCGAAGAGGCCTTGAGGCAATTAAACCTGGGTAAAAATATTCCAACCATATTGTTGCTTGACCTAAACATGCCCATCATGGATGGATATGCGGTTATAAAGGCCATCAAAAACAATAAAGAAACCTATCCCTTTACACGCATCATCGTTATTAGCGCTTCGAGTTACGAGCATTTTATAAAAAGAGAAGATGCCTCCAATATTAGTGGCTATATCCAAAAGCCCATCGATAAAAACAAACTAATGGCATTATTAACAAGCACCGCAAATGAGGTTACTAACCTACACCAATTAAAAATCAAATAAAGATGGGGAATTCTATGGATTTGATACATGCATTACAACAAGAAAACGATTTTTACAAGCAGCTGCTTTTTAATATTCCTGCCGATATTGCCATTTTTGATACTGACCACAAATATTTATATGTCAACAAACTAGCACTTTCAAAAGGCGATACTAGAAGTTGGATTATTGGAAAAGATGATTTCGAATACTGCAGTGAGTTTAACAAACCCATCGAGCTTGCCATTAACAGACGGTCCTACTTTACAGAAGCGCTAGCAGAAGGCATACAAGTAGAATTTGAAGAAGTCAATAAAGATAAACAGGGCCAACAAGTATGTAATCTTCGAAAATTTTTTCCGGTAAGGGATCAAAACGGACATCATGATTTTGTAATTGGGTATGGTATCAATATTACCAATATTAGAAATCGTGAAAAACTACAAATAGAACGTGAAAAAGACTTTAGGCACTTAATTGATGCCATGGAACAACTTGTTATTGTTTGCACCCACGATGGCCAGTTAACATACGCAAATCCGATGTGGAAACAAACAGCAGGTATGCATTTAAAAAATGTTTTTGACATTATAAAAAGTAGTGGCGGTCATTTTTTAAAGAATTTTGCATCCTATGCTGCCACAGAAAAGTACATCCATACAAACAAAGTGGCCTGGCTACTAGACGCTCAAAAAAATAAAGTGAGGTTAAGCTATCATTTTACAAAATTTACCGATTACAATACCAACAAGCTACACGTAGCCGTATTTTTTACCAATATCAATGATATCATTAGGGCAGAGCAGGGACATCAGAAAGCAGAACGTGCTGCCCGTAGGCTAAGTCAATTAAAATCAAATTTTATCAATCTTGTTTCGCACGAATTAAGAACGCCCTTATCTATTATTTTATCCAGTGCCGAAATTCTGGAAATGCAAGCTGTCAATCAGTTTCAAAATACACCCATTGCTGCGTCAAAGTACCTCACTAGAATTACCCATCAAGTAGATAAAATGACCAAGTTACTCACCGACTTTTTACTCATCAGTAAAATTGAATCGGGGAACCTGGCCCTACAATTAAGCAGTTGTAATGTGGTATCTATTTTACATAAAGTGGCTGCAGAATCATTTATGCCCTACAAAGACGGCAGAAATATAGTAGTAACTAGAAAAGGTGAAGGGAAAGTGCAAATTGCCGATAGCAACATGCTTCAAATAATTTTCGAAAATTTGCTTTCAAACGCGTGCAAGTATTCGTCCGGTAAACCAGCACCAAAAGCGCAAATTCGTTTCCAAAAAAACAAATGGACACTACTTGTAGTTGATGCAGGTATTGGAATACCGGAAAAATATAAAAGAGAAATATTTACCGCTTTTGTTAGAGGTAACAATGTAGGAAGCATAGAAGGGACCGGACTAGGTCTCATGCTAGTGCAATACCTCGTACAACAGCACCTTGGGCAAATACATATAAAAAGTAGCATCCATAAAGGAACAGCGGTATTAATTAGTTTTCCCTATAATACATTTGAATGAAAAAGATATTAGTTATTGAGGATGAACAAGACATTAGAGACTCTATTCAAGAAATTGTTGAAATGGCGGGCTATGCCGTAACTCCCATCTCAAATGGCGCAGCAGGATTAAAGGAACTCATGCACAACCCCTTCGATTTAATTATCTGTGATATCATGATGCCCGAAATGGATGGGTTTTCACTACTTGCCACTTTAAAAAAAGATCCATCCTTTGTTACACCCTTTATTTTTTTAACGGCCAAAGTGCAATCCAACGATTTACGAACCGGTATGAATTTAGGGGCCGACGACTACTTGCATAAGCCCTTTAAAAGCAAAGATTTACTCAGTGCCATAGAAACCAGACTCTCTAAACATGAAAAATTAAATCAACTACAAAACCAAAAAGCAGCCCTGCTTGAAAAAACCATTGAACTCATGGTAGGTCACGAATTTAAAACACCTATGAATGGCATTATTAATTTTAACACCCTCATTGCCGAAAATGCAATTAGCCTTAATAATGAAAAATTACAAAGCCTTTGTAGTTATTTACAAATTAGTGCCGAACGTCTATTAACCACTTACGATAAAATAAATACCTATTATACGCTTCAAAAAGCCTTACACTTAAAAGAAATGCCGGAAACCGGCGAACCTGATCCACATCATATTATTGACGTTATAAAAACGGTGATGCATAAATACGACAGAGCCAAAGACCTCGAATACGAAGAGCCTACACCACCCTTGTTTTTTTCTAAACTGATTCATACGGCTACCAAAGAACTAATTGAGAATGCTTGTAAATTTTCAGAAAAAGGAACGCCGATTGTGGTTCGAATTTTTGAAGATGCTACTGGTAGTAATATAAGTGTCACCAATCATACCGTGCACACTACTGCAGAAGCACTCAATAAATACCGCCTATTTGAACAGCACCATAGAGATGTGGCAGAGCAACAGGGGCTTGGCATTGGTCTCGCCATTACTAAACTGATTGCTAGCATCCATAAAGGAAGTATCGCATTTAACGAAGTTGAAAATGAAACCTCGGTTCGTAAAATTTCTGCACTTTTGCACTTACCTAACAGCTAACACAACGTGTTTTATTTTTTTACGCTTCCAGGTATACGTAATATGAATTTTTTGATCTGCTGTTTGTATAACATAAGGATAAGAAAATTCGGCACCTACTTCATTTTCTAATTCAATCAAGGGCTCCCAAGTTTTCCCATCTTTTGAAATAGCCACATTAAGCGGCGACCTACTAGGTGTTTTACAATTGTTGTAAACTAGTAAATGCCTTCCGTCTTGTAGCGTAATAGCATCAATACTTGAATTATTATTGATTAAACTTGTTTGTTGTAAGGGTGTCCAAGTTTTTCCATTGTCATAACTCCAGGTTTCGTTTGCCGTTCCATTTTGACTTCTTGTAAGTGCTTGCAAAATTTGATCACTGTGCCTCAATATTGCGGGCTGTATACCCGTGATAGGATTTGCGTCATTTAGGTCTGGTCCCTTAGTCCAAGATTTACCAGCATCTGCAGTATACTCAAAATGTACTTTCCACCCATTTTTTTCGGTGCTTGAAGGACATATGATGGTGTCACCTACCTCATACGGTTGGTTTCTGATAGGGCCTAAAATGCCATCAGGTAAGCGTTCTGGCTTGCTCCAGGTAGCACCATAATTGGTTGATCTTTTCATCCAACCCGTCCAGCCCTGAACATTGGGTCCGATTTTATAAAAAAGTAGTAGCTCATTTTTGGATGTTACATATAAAACGGGATTGTAACAAGCATACCTAATGGAATCACCCATAAACCCATCTGCAATTTGAACAGGGGTTGACCATACATTATTTACAAACCAACTTGCATAAATATTAACATCCTTATCTCCTTCAAACTTACCACCAAACCATGCTGCCATGATTCCTTTTGGTGTTTCCACTATAGTAGATGCATGACATGACGCAAAAGAAGCGGTATCGTATATAAATTGACTAGAGCGAACTGTTTGCGCATTTCCAAAATATGAAATAGCAATGAAGGTGATACAAAGTAACTTTTTGATCATAGCAATTTATTTCAAAGGCTTTGTTTGTAATAACAATTCCATCATTTTTTCTGCAGCAATCGTTGCTTTCATTTTTAAAAATTCTGTACTGGTATTATCTCCAACCTCATAAGTAATAGCCTCTGCTTCTAATTCGCGATCAAACCACCCTTTCGAAACGTTTGATCCATTACCCGATGCCTTTGCATTTATTTTATACCCTGGTATCGTTTGTTCGAGTGTCTTAAGCCAAGCATTTACAAAACCAGGCGCATTGGAACGTTGATCGTCTGTGTTGGTGTAAAACACATCATTCCAAGTCGAATGAAAATCGATAGCGAAATAAATTTTGGCATCCTGCTTTTTCAATGTATTTACCATATAGTCACGTATGGCCTTTGTTTCAGGCTGTTTAAACAATTCCCAATCTCTGTTTAAATCAACGCCTGCCATATTATGACGCCAGTGACCCTGATCAACACCATCAGGATTAACGGTTGGAATAACAATCATTTCAAAACGTTCGAGAAATTTTTTTGAAAGAGGCGAACCATCAAGAACCTTGTTTACAAAATATTGCATTGCACTATAGCCTGTAACTTCGGGTGGGTGCTGTCTACTAAGCACTACAACAATTTCTTTTCCGGATGCCCCTTTCGTATGTAAACTAAATATCGGGTTGTTGTTGATGCTATTTCCAATAACCTGCTTGTGCATTTTTGGATGCTTAGCCATACTATCCACCCATACATAGGAAGACGGTAAGTCGATTAATTCCTGTGCCGCAATGATGGTGGTATCATTTGCAGTAAGTGCCACTTTAAATGACGCCACTGTGCTATCATCATTTAATACTATTTCGTCAATTCGGTTCCACTTTTTCCCATCAATACTTGATTTAGGATTGTATCGATGGGCAACCTGCTGGTAAAGCAACTGCAAATGAACTATCTGACTTTTGCTAGACCAGATTTTAAAAGCATACCATGGGCTAGGATTAATAGGAGTGTTTTCAGGTAAAACCATCAAACTATAAGTAGCATCATTTACCGCCTTTACATCATTTAAACGGGCAGCAGAAAATTGATTACTAAAACCAATTGTGCCGTTTTGAAAAATAAAATCTTTTTTTTGTTGAACGTCTACAGTTGAGTTTTTTGGGTTTTTAACAGAAGAAATAATTGCAGTATTCGTTGTTTTACAACTAGTGCCTACAAATACGATGATTGCTAAAAACAAACATACTGCAACGTTTTTCATGCTTTTAAATATTATTTGAATGACCAAGTATTTACATCCATTAAATGTCCATTTTGCTATTTACCAATACAAAACTTAGAGAAAATATAATCGAGCTGATCGTCGTTGGTGATCTCACCCGTAATGAGTCCTAAATAATGCAAGCACTGTCTAATATCGAGGGCTAGCAAATCACCAGTGATTTTAGCGGATAAACCAGCAGATACATCTTGTAAAGAAGCTTGCAGTTTTAACAGTGCATCCTGATGCCTGGTATTTGTAACCACCGTAGATTCGGTTCGTACATCGCCGCCAACTGCTTTTTGTACAAGTGCCGTTTTTAAAGTATCGATGGCTAGTTTATTTTTAGCAGCAATACAAACAATGGAAGCGGCCGTTTGCAACTCCGCAAGTTTTTCTGGCGTAATGCTATCTATTTTATTAGCGACCAATACATGCTTGATGCCTGTTGAGGTTAGTTCTTGAGCAACTATTAGAATGTCCTCTAAACTTGTTGTTTGCGCATCAAAAAGATACACCACTAAATCAGCGGCTTTCATTTTTTCGAGACTTTTTGCAACACCAAGTTGTTCAATAACATCATCGGTTTGGGTGCGAATACCTGCTGTATCGATAAGCCTAAATAAAACGCCTTCAATATTTAACACTTCTTCGATGGTGTCTCGTGTAGTGCCCGCTATGTCGCTTACAATGGCTCTATTTTCATTTAAAAGCGCATTGAGCAGTGTTGACTTTCCTGCGTTGGGCTTGCCAATGATGGCCACCTGAACGCCGTTTTTTATCACGTTGCCTAATGCAAATGAATTGATAAGTTGTTGGGTAGCTTGCTGCAATTCGTTAACGGTACTGTGCAGTGCTGAACGGTTAGCAAATTCTACATCTTCTTCTGCAAAATCCAATTCGAGTTCTATAAGTGCCGAAAATTTTATAAGCTGCTCACGCAGGTAAGCTAAATCGGTGGAGAAACCGCCGCGCATGGTATGAATAGCTGCACGCTTACTTGCTTCAGAATTACTGGCTATTAAATCTGCAACCGATTCTGCTTGCGCCAAATCTAATTTGCCATTTAAAAACGCGCGCTGTGTAAATTCACCTGCTTTAGCAAGCCTTGCGCCGCGCGCTGTTATCGCTGCCATAATTTGCGCCTCTATGTACGCAGATCCGTGACAACTAATTTCTATAACGTCTTCGCCAGTATATGATTTGGGGCCTTTAAATAAAGACAACACCACTTCATCAAGTACTTTGTTTTGGTCTTTCAATAAACCCACTACAATTGTGTGCGAAGCTTGCTCCGATAAATTTTTAGAAGGGAATAATTCGTTTAATAATGCAAATGTTTGTTTGCCACTTACCCGAATAACGCCAATGGCACCCATACCGGGTGGTGTAGCAAGTGCTACGATGGTATCATCCCAATCTATTACATGACTTGCCACCGGCTTTAAATTTTGTCAAAAGTACACGAAATGGAATGAAAACAAAAAGCCACCGAAATTCGGTGGCTTTTTATAGATACGAGCGTATCAAATTATTCTTCAGAAACCATGAATGTAATAGATTGTCTGTGACGATAAATTACGTTTCTACCGTTTTGAACGGCTGGCTTCCATGATGGTCCTTTTTTAATTACACGAACCGCTTCTTCTTTAGTTCCATAACCAGGGTCATTTTCTGCTTGTACTTCAGAGATACCGCCGTTTTTATCAACGATAAATGATACAATAACTGTGTATTTCCCGGGAGGTGCTCCATTATCAACTGGTAAATCACGGTTAAGGTTACGCTCTAGGTATTTTGCCCAAGCAGGAAGTCCACCAGGGAATTCTGCAGGGATTTGTACCACGGTAAATACCTTATCGTAATCTTCTTCTTTTGGTGCTTCTACCGTACCAGTACTTTTTTCTGGTGGCGCTACGATACCGTCATCTTTAGCACCTTCTTGGTTAATGGTACCAATTTTAGTGTCTTCCAATTTTTCAACCTCTTTGATTTCATCTTCAGGCTTTACTTCTTCATCCTTCACAATTTTTGGAGGGGTGAATTTTGCCATTTCGATTTTTGGAGGCTCTTGTTTTGGTGGTGGCGGCGGTGGCGGTGGTTCAGGCTTTTTTTCCTCTTTTACATTTTCCAAATTAACGTCTTCAACAATAATTTGTGCTTTGCTTTTAGAAGATGAATTAGCAATGATAGAACCAACGAACAAAAGAAGGCAAATGGCAAAAGTACCAGCGAGGGCAATTTTGACACGCTTTTCGTAGGTGCGTCTTAAATCATAAGCACCGTACGCTTTATTTTTACCCTCAAATATAATATCGAGGATATCCGCTGTTAATATTTTATTTACGTCCATGATCGGTTCTTCTTTAAATAATTAGTTTGCTGGTGCAGCGTTTGCAACAGATATTTTAACGAGCTCTTCTTCTTGTTTTGATATATCAACTAATGCATAACGCTTTAACACGTTGATAGTCATTTCGTCTAAGATATCAACCACGTTTTTATACGTGCTTTCAGAAGATGCTTTTAACACCACTACCAAATCCTTTTCGGGTGTGCGGCTTTTTTTATCAAGCAACACTTCACGAATCCCAGAGAAGTTTGAAGACTTAAAGTTAGAAGCAGTGTTGTCTAGTTGACCTTCGTAGTAAAAAACAGTATTGTCTTTCCCTAATAAAAGTGTGATAACACCTGACTCTTTGGCTTTATTTTGTTCTTCTGGCTTATCTGCATCCTTTGGCAACATGAGTTTCAGCGCAGTTGGCTGGCTCATGGTTGTGGTGAAAATAAAAAATGTAATGAGTAGAAAACCCAAGTCAACCATGGGTGTTAGGTCAACGCGGGTAGATAGCTTCTTCCCTTTTTTGACCCCGGGGCCCTTTTTATGACCCCCGCCACTCGATGTATCCATTTCTGCCATGATAGTAGCATTTAATTTTCGTGAATGATATATTGTCTATTCTTCTCTCTTCTCACCCGCCATAGTAAGTTTCCATAATTCAGAACCGGTTGGAACACTTTCTGGATTGGTTACCATTTGGAACTTCTGTTCGTCGTTCTTTTTGAAAGCATCGATCACCGCTTTAAATGCAGGGAACTTTGAAGCATTATCGCCTTTTACTAAAAGATTCATTTTTTTACCTAAATACGCATCTTTAATAACACGTACCCAAGTATTTAATTGATTGTCTGCAGAATCTTTTACTGGAATACCTGGTAACAGGTCTCCTTTGCGTTTTTCTTCAGGGATTTGAAGGAATGAAGCAAGGCCGCTAAACGGTGCACCAAAAAATCCAGCTTTTTTAAACGCATTAACGTCTACGCCAAGATTCATGGTGGTATTTAGTGTATTAGCCACTACTTCTTTAATTTGTTCATTATCCATCGTAAGAAAAACTTTCCCGTCTTTGTCAATTGTTATCAAAACAACGTCTTTATCTGGAGCTACTTTTGCTGCTACCGAACTTGGTGTGGTAACTGCGATTGCTTCGGCAGGTTTAAACTTTGTTGTTAAGATAAAAAACGACAATAGAAGGAACGCCACATCACACATAGCCGTCATGTCTATGTTGGTGCTCTTACGTGGTAATTTGGCTCTTCCCATTGTTAATAATTTATTAGGTTCTCAGATTAAAA
>JBEDIY010000111.1:0-18286 GCA_041173245.1 Bacteroidota bacterium
TACGGTATATGAAACCAAATTATCCTAGTTTCACTTTTAGATTTTGATCTAAAGCGTCTAAAAATTCTTCGGTATATAAATAATGTTCGCCGTGGTTTACTTTATTACCATGGATGCAAACTGCTAAGTCTTTGGTCATTTTACCACTCTCTACCGTTTCTACGCAAACAGCTTCTAGTGCTTGGCAAAAATTAATAAGCTCCTGGTTGTTATCAAGTAAACCTCTAAATTCTAAACCTCTAGTCCATGCAAAAATAGATGCGATAGGGTTTGTAGAAGTTGGCTTTCCTTTTTGATGCTCTCTGTAGTGACGCGTAACAGTTCCATGTGCAGCTTCTGCTTCCATTACTTTACCATCCGGTGTTACAAGTGTTGAAGTCATTAAACCTAAAGATCCAAAACCTTGTGCTACGGTGTCTGACTGTACGTCGCCATCATAGTTCTTACAAGCCCACACAAAATTACCGTTCCATTTTAAAGCACTCGCTACCATGTCATCAATCAAGCGGTGTTCGTAAGTGATGCCAGCTTCTGCATATTTTGCTTTAAACTCATTTTGGTATACTTCTTCAAAAATATCTTTAAAACGACCATCGTATTTTTTAAGGATGGTGTTTTTAGTAGACAAATACAAAGGCCATTTTTTTACAAGCGCTTGGTTAAAACAAGCTCTTGCAAAACCAAAAATACTTTCGTCGGTATTGTACATCGCCATGGCAACGCCATCTCCTTTAAAGTTAAATACTTCAAATTCTTGAACGGTTCCATCTTCACCTTCAAACTTCACGGTTAATTTACCCTTACCCTTAGTAACAAAGTCAGTGGCACGGTACTGATCACCAAATGCATGACGACCAATACAAATAGGTGCTGTCCAGTTTGGAACTAATCGGGGTACATTGCTACAAACGATTGGCTCACGAAACACAGTACCATCTAAAATATTACGGATGGTTCCGTTCGGGCTCTTCCACATTTGCTTGAGCTTAAACTCTTCTACTCTTTGTTCATCTGGCGTAATAGTCGCACATTTGATACCAACACCATACTGCTTGATTGCATGAGCTGCATCAATAGTAACCTGGTCGTTGGTTTCATCTCTATATTCCATACCCAAATCGTAATATTTAATATCGATTTCTAGGTAAGGTAAAATTAATTTGTCTTTGATAAATTTCCAGATGATTCGTGTCATCTCATCACCATCCAATTCAACAACTGGATTTGCAACTTTAATTTTTTGTGCCATGGTATTCAAATTTTTGTTTTAACGGGCACAAAGGTAGTGATTTATAGGGCATTATACGTTCACAATTAACACCGGAATGTTTAATTTATGCCTTACCGATTCAATGGTCTCACCAAAAATATAGTCTTTAATGCCTTTATGACCATGCGCCCCCATCACTAACATATCTACCTCATTTTCGGTCACAATTTTAACAATAGCGGCTGCTCTATTTTTAAATCCAAGGGCTGTGGTTACCTGGTAACCCTTTTCTGCCAATTGGCGCTGATATGCTAAAAGCCTTTCTTGATCTAGCCTAGTTTCTTCATCATCACTGGCAGCACCTAAATAATGGGCACTCGCCGACTCCACCACATGAATAAGAACGTAATTACTCCCCTGTTGTCCTTGGGCCAGGGCATGTGCAATTAACTTTTCGTCGGCAAGTGTAAAATCTAAAGCAATACCAATTTTTTGTGTTGGTTTCACCGTTAAATTTTCTAGTGCCGCAATATCGCCATGCATACTAGAAAGGCCTGTATTTTTCTTTTTAAAGACCGGGTAAAAAGTCATGATTAAAAACAAAACAAAAAATCCTAAGAGTAACATCACCACACCAAACTTAGCCCACATAGATCCGTCACTATTCATAAAATCGATAGCTGCATGTAATACCAATCGACCATTGAGTGTAACTAAAATTAGCGCTACCAACCAGGCTGCTATTTGAACCCATTTTTTTATTACGTAATCGCCCATTTTTTCTTTGTCACTCACAAAATGAATCAGTGGAATTACAGCAAAGCCAAGTTGCACACTTAATAGTACCTGACTAAAAACGAGTAAATCATCTACTTTCCCTTCTCCATATATTCCAATAATAAATACGGCAGGCCCAATGGCAATAAGGCGTGTAAGCAACCTGCGTAGCCATGGATTTAGACGAATTTGCAAATAACCTTCCATCACAATTTGCCCAGCAAGTGTACCTGTTACCGTAGAGCTTTGTCCGGCTGCAATGAGTGCAACAGCAAATAAAATGGGCGCCAAATGAGTACCGAGTAAAGGTTGCAACAAACGGTGCGCATCTTCTATACGGGCTACTTCGGTATTACCTGTTTTAAAAAATACGGTGGCCGCTAAAACTAAAATAGCAGCATTCACAAAAAACGCAGCATTGAGTGCTATAAAGCTGTCAATAAAATTATATTTAAGTGCACGCTTGATACTTTGTTTATCAGCACCAATTTTTCGAGTTTGTACCAGTGCCGAATGTAAATACAAATTATGCGGCATTACAGTAGCACCAATAATACCTACCGCAATATACAATGAGGCATTTGTTAATGGCGTTGGTATAAAACCGGTAGCTACTTCCGCCAAATTAGGCTTGGCAATTAAAATTTCAATGAAAAATGAAACACCAATGGTGGCAACAAGCGCTAAAATAAATGCTTCCATTTTTCGAATACCATAGCGCTGTAATAATAAAAATAAAAAAGTATCAACAACTGTTATTGCCACACCCCAAACAAGCGGAAGTCCGGTTAACAAATGAAGACCAATGGCCATACCCACTACTTCTGCTAAATCGGTGGCAGCAATAGCAATTTCAGCTAAAATATACAAGCAAAAATTAACGGCGGGCGGATAGGTTTCTCGATTGGCCTGTGCCAAATCTCGACGACGCACAATGCCTAAACGGGCACTTAAACTTTGCAGTAAAAGCGCCATGATATTACTTAATAGTAATACCCAAATAAGTTGATAACCAAACTGCGCACCTCCTTGCAAATCGGTGGCCCAATTTCCCGGATCCATATAGCCCACACTTACCAAATAAGCAGGACCAAAATAAGCAAGTATCCGACGCCAACCTTTACGGGGAAGCGTCGTGTCTATGGATTCATGTACTTCGCTTAAAGAGGGATTGTTGTGCATCGGAATTTTACGTTATTCATTGAGTGACAAACAAATTTATGCAATAGTTGGCTCCCAAATGCAGGGATCCTTATTTGTAAGTCCCATAAACACGTATTTTTGACTAAATTTATGGGTATGAATAAGTTGCTAACCATTTGTTTGCTTTCTATTTTGTGGGGTTGTTCCAATAAAGCCCTAGACCTTTCTGGAGAAACAACCATCAAGCCCTCCGATTATGTGAAAGCCTTTGCCCCTATCAAAGGAAATTACACCACCACAGATACCGATTTCATAAAAAAAGCGGATACCATAAAAATTGGTGTAAAAGCACTGCTTCAATTTATGCCAGATTCGGCAGTACAACAAATGGTAAAAAATGAAAAAAAGGAAACCATCTATCCTGTTGGAGTCATTGAAAAAGAAACCGAAAAGTATTTTTTAATCCTTATTAAAAGTAAAAAAACGGCCAAGCTTTTCGTATACGTCACCGACCAAAAATTAAACTATTTAGGCTGTAAAGAATTATTGAACAACGAAAATAAAGACGCATATGCGCGCTCAATATCAATCAATAAAGAGCCCACGTTTGTAATTAGTAAAGAAACGTTCACAAAAGACAAAGAACTTAAATTTTCAAGATCAGGATGGATTTTTAATGCAGGTGCAGGATTTATGATTGTCGTTAATGACAGCAATGAAACACCACAAAATAATATTATCATCAATCCACTTGACACCTTACCAAGCCTGGCTAAACTCAGTGGCGATTATAAAAAAAATGAAAAAAATTATATCTCTATTAGAGATGGCAAAGACGCCAAAACTTATTTGTTTTTTATTCATTTTGAAAAAAACAACGCCGATTGCATTGGAGAATTAAAAGGGACGCTTACCCTTTCGTCACCTACTACTGGTCAATTCACACAAAACGGTGACCCTTGCATTATTGATTTTTCATTTTCTGGAAATACCGTACGGGTAAAAGAACAGGGAACCTGTGGTAACCACAGGGGCATTAAATGCTTTTTTGACGATAGTTTTACCCGAAAAAAGCCTTCAAAAAGCAAAAAAAAGAAGAAATAATGCAGTTTACCCACAATTTAATGTGTACAAAGTACATTTTAAATATTTCCCCTATATTGCGACCCTATTTAAGCACTTAAACTGCCCCTATGTCTTTTACGAATTTTCAATTGCCGTACCAACCTGCCGAAGAATACAGCAAAAAAGCGGCTTATTTTTCAATGGAATTTGCCATCCACCAACCACTTAAAATATATAGTGGTGGACTTGGATTTTTAGCGGGCTCTCATCTTCGTAGTGCATACGAACTTCGTCAAAATATGATTGGAGTTGGTATCTTATGGAAGTATGGATATTACGATCAAGCGCGTAACCAAGACCAAACCTTGCAGGTAACTTTCATGGAAAAAATGTACAGTTTTTTAGAAGATACTGGCATCAAATTTCAAATATTAATTCATGAGCATCCAGTTTGGGTAAAGGCCTATTACCTCAACCCAGAAACTTTTAAAAGTGCACCTCTCTTTTTGTTAAGTACCGACTTACCTGAAAACGATTATATATCTCAAACCATCTCACACCGCCTCTATGATGCCAACGTAGCTACCAAAGTGGCACAATTTATTTTACTAGGCGTGGGTGGTGCTAAATTAATTGATGAACTAGGTTTTAATCCCGATGTCTATCACTTAAATGAAGCGCATGGTATTTCTTCTGCCTTTTATTTACTCAACAAATACAAGAGCGTAGAAAAAGTAAGAGAAAAACTAGTATTTACAACCCATACCCCCGAAGAAGCCGGTAACGAAAAACATGACATGTACCTATGTCATAAAATGAGTTATTTCTGCGGACTTAGTATTGATGAAGTGCGCAAATTAACGGGCATCACCGACGATTTATTCAATCACTCTTTGGCTGCATTAAAATTTGCAAGAAAAGCAAATGGCGTATCCGCATTACATGGTCACGTGAGTAGAGAAATGTGGAAACACCATGAAGGCATTTGCCCTATCATCTCCATCACCAATGCACAAAACTGGCAATACTGGGCCGACAAGCAGCTCTATAAAGCGATGGACGCCAATGATGATTTTACTTTTGACGACCGCAAAAAACACCTCAAAAAAAGAGCGTTTGAAATTGTAGCTGATCAAACCGGTAAAAAGTTTGACCCAAATGTATTAACCATTGTTTGGGCAAGAAGATTTGCAGGATACAAACGTGCTAGCATGCTCACTTACGACATGGACCGTTTTGAAAAATTATTATCAAATAGCAAATACCCCATTCAAATTATTTGGGCGGGTAAACCTTACCCTGTAGATTACCCTGCTATTTCAGAATTCAATGACCTCGTTCAAATTAGCAAGAACTATAAAAATGTTGCGGTCTTAATTGGCCACGAATTAGCCTTAAGCAAACGCATCAAACAAGCTTCAGATATTTGGCTTAACAATCCGCGTGTACCACGTGAAGCGTCTGGTACCAGTGGCATGACCGCTGCTATGAATGGCGCAGTTAACTTTTCTACAGATGATGGATGGATTCCAGAATTTATGAACCATGGTAACAATGGTTTTGTAGTTCCTAAAGCAGACTATGCAAACATGCATGTTCATGAGCAAGACGAGTACGACCTTAACAAACTATACGAAATACTAGAGGAGCAAATTGTTCCTATGTACTACGACAATTACGACACTTGGCGACAAGTGATTCAAAATGGTATGCGTGACGTTCAAGTACAGTTTGATTCCAACCGTATGGCCAAAGAGTACTACGAACTCATGTACAAATAGTTTTAACTTTTTAGGCCTACTTTTGTTATTGTACAAAAGATACCCATGCAACACAAAATTGTCATTGCAATTACTGGAGCCAGCGGTTCTATTTATGCCAAAGTATTATTGGATAAATTAGCAGGCTTAAACACCCAAATTGCACAGGTGGGCATTGTCATGAGCAAAAACGCCAAAGAAGTATGGGAAACCGAGCTAGGCAACACCGATTTTAACAACTACCCTTTTAATTACTACGAAAAGTTTGACTTTAATGCCCCTTTTGCCTCCGGATCGGCGGGATATAATACCATGATTGTGGCACCCTGCAGTATGGGTACCCTTGGCCGCGTAGCAGCTGGCATTAGTGATGATTTAATTACCCGCGCCGCAGATGTGGTGTTAAAAGAAAGAAGAAAGCTTATTTTAATGGTGCGCGAAACCCCATATAATCTGATCCATATCAAAAACATGGAAACGGTAACACTAGCAGGTGGCATTATTTGCCCAGCCACACCATCATTTTACAGTAGACCTACCACCATTGAGCAGGCAGCTGCTACCGTGGTAGACCGTGTTATTGACTTAGCTGGACTAAAACAAGATAGTTATAGATGGGGCGAATAACTCCAAATAGTTTTTAATCTCCTACTCTTCTATTTTAGCGCTTTCATCTTCAGTTACTTTTTTACGAAAAGTGAAAACGATTTTACCTGCCTCTTTATCAAGGTCAGCTATCAATGTATCACCTGCAGTAATGGTAAAGTTTAAAATTTCTTCTGCTAGAGGATCTTCCAAATATTTTTGAATGGCTCTGTGTAGTGGTCTTGCACCATACTGCACATCATATCCTTTATCTGCAATAAAATCTTTTGCTGCTTCTGTTAACTCTAAACTAAATCCTAAGTTTTGCAAACGCTTTTCTACGCCCTTCATTAAAATATCAATGATATTAAAGATGTTTTCTTTGGTTAAAGAATTAAACACCACCACATCATCAATACGGTTTAAAAACTCAGGCGAAAAAGTACGCTTCAATGCTTTTTCAATAACAGCTTTGTTGTTTTCTTCTGCATTTTGAATGCGTGTTGCAGTTGCAAAACCAACACCATCACCAAACTCTTTTAATTGGCGAACACCAATATTAGAAGTCATAATGATGAGCGTGTTTTTGAAATCAATTTTACGACCAAGGCCATCTGTTAATTGACCATCATCAAGTACCTGCAATAAAATATTGTAAATATCTGGATGCGCTTTTTCGATTTCATCTAATAAGATGACACAGTATGGTTTACGTCTTACTTTTTCTGTTAACTGTCCGCCCTCTTCATAACCAACATAACCTGGAGGCGCACCAATTAAACGGCTAACGGTAAATTTTTCCATGTACTCACTCATATCAATACGAATAAGTGCATCATCAGATTCAAACATATTACGTGCAAGTGCGCGCGCTAGTTCTGTTTTACCAACACCCGTAGGGCCTAAAAATATAAAGGTACCAATTGGTTTTTTAGGATCTTTTAAGCCTACTCTATTGCGCTGAATGGCTTTCACTACTTTTAAAATAGCTTCATCTTGACCCACAACCATACCCTTCATTTCTTCGTTCATGCGGCGCAGCTTGTCAGTTTCTGCTTGCACCATACGCTTAACAGGAATACCTGTCATCATGCTCACTACTTCAGCAATATTTTCTTCAGAAATTGGATAACGCTTGTGCTTGCTCTCTTCTTCCCAAGCAGATTTTGCTTGCTCCAACGATTCGCCTAATTTTTTTTCTGTGTCTCTGAGTGCAGCAGCTTCTTCGAAACGCTGACTTTTTACCACTTTATTTTTTTCGTTTTTAACGGCTTCGATTTCTTTTTCAAGTTCTACTATCGTTTCTGGCACATTGATATTTTTTAAGTGCACCCTAGCACCTACTTCATCTAGTACATCAATGGCTTTATCCGGAAGTAAACGGTCCGTCATATAACGGTCACTTAATTTTACACAAGCTTCAATAGCATCATCACCATAAGTAACGTTGTGAAAATCTTCGTATTTAGATTTGATATTGTTTAAAATAACAATGGTATCATCTACACTTGGTGGCTCAATCAATACTTTTTGGAAACGTCTATCAAGTGCACCATCTTTTTCGATGTGCATGCGGTATTCGTCAAGTGTAGAAGCGCCAATACATTGGAGCTCTCCTCTTGCGAGCGCAGGTTTTACAATGTTAGATGCATCCAGTGATCCACTCGCACCACCAGCACCAACAATGGTATGTATTTCATCAATAAATAAAATAACGTCTCGATTTTTTTCAAGCTCATTCATGATGGCTTTCATACGCTCTTCAAACTGACCACGGTATTTAGTACCCGCTACAAGTGCTGCTAGGTCTAATGAAACAACACGCTTATCAAATAAAACACGGCTCACTTTGCGCTGCACAATTCGAAGCGCTAGACCTTCTACAATCGCTGTTTTACCCACACCTGGCTCACCAATTAAAATAGGATTGTTCTTTTTTCTACGACTTAATATTTGGCTCACGCGCTCAATTTCTGCCTCACGACCTACAATAGGATCCAAATTACCTACCTCTGCTAATTTGGTAATGTCTCTGCCAAAATTATCTAGTACTGGTGTTTTGCTTTTAGCACCAGCACCTGGCTTTGCAACCTTGGGCTGACTAAATCCACCACCTCTTTTATCTTCATCAAAATCATCGTCGTTGTCTTCGGGAAACTCGTTTTGAGGGCTTGAACTTCCCACCATGCCAAGCTCGGTTCTAAAGAGGTCGTAATCAATATCAAACTGACCCAATATTTGCGTGGCAATATTTTCTTTATTTTTTAAGATGCTAAGCATTAAATGCTCTGTTTCTACCAACGGGCTTTTAAGGGCCTTGGCTTCCAAAACAGTAACACGAATTACTTTTTCGGCCTGCTTGGTAAGGGGTAAACTATTAATATTGGCAATATTTTTACCCGTCTTATCCTTTACTGCAAGCTCAATCTCTTTGCGTAGTTCATACAGGTCTACATTAAGCTGCTTTAGCACCTTAATGGCCGTATTTTCCTCATCCCTTATTAGACCTAGGAGTAAATGCTCCGTGCCAATAAAGTCGTTCCCTAACCTTAACGCCTCTTCCCTACTGTAGGAAATGATTTCTTTTACTTGTGCCGAAAAATTATTATCCATAATCAAAAATTGGATTTATACAATTATAACGAATATTTTTGAGTGAAGTTGTGTGTGGATTATCCACATTTACTAACTTCACGTATATCCTATGGAACTCAAAATTGATACCAAAGAAAAATTCCAGCTTTTAACCCCTGCTGGAACGACAATTACTGCCATTATAGCAGCAGAAATTGTAACTGCTTGCAATAAATGTCTAGAATCACCATTGAAAAATATGGTGCTCAACCTAGAAAATGTTGAAGAAATAGTGCCTGATGCTTGTCAAACCTTAACAGATTTACAACAGGCTTTTTATGATAAAAGTGCCTCATTTGTCATGTGCTGCTTGAGTGACAAGTTAGAAGACAGCTTTGATGGCTTAGGTCTTTTAGAAGTCCTCAACTTAACACCCACGCTAAGTGAAGCTTCCGACATTGTAATGATGGAAGAAATTGAACGCGAATTATTAGACAGTGACGATTTTGAATTTGACAAAGAATCGGAATAAGCAAATGCTTATTGAATAATTTTTTCAATTCGAGTAAGCTTTCCTGCTGCATTCATCCCCTCTACTACAATTCTAAATTTTGTTGTTACATCGTTGTTGAAAAAATCCAATTTAACGAGTTTGGTTTTCTTGTCTGTTAATACATACGGATTCCAATATAAAGTAGTACGCACATCAGGTACTTTAGTTGGTGCTGCGGTATAATTTGGACTATAAAATTCTTTGTAATTGGTATACCCAGTTAAAATGGCATTGCTCAATCCTTTTAAACTTTCATTTTTTAGATCAGCAGGTTTTTTAGTATAAATAGCGATGGCGCCTGAAGGTCCAGAACCAGAAGATCCCATAAAAGGTGGACGAAAAACTTTGATGTAAGCAATATCACTCATTTGAATGCCCATGGTTTGCTCGGCATCAGAAAGCATTTCATTTAAAAAAATATCGGGCGTTCCATCACGCCAATTTAAGCCTGGCACATTATTACTGTTGGCATCTTCTGCTCCATTAGCCCCGAGTATCGGAATTGACATCGTCATACCCGGAATTAAATTTTGCAAGTATTGAAATACGCTAGTAGCGCCTGTTGCATGGTTGTCATTTTGCACATCAAAAGCGTAACTATCTTTACTAGAAAATAAACCTGATGTATATTTTTCGTCTAATACATCAATTGGCGATTTGGCTCTTGATTGCACCACTACTTCTTTTAACACCACCACTGAGTCAAATGTTTTTTTAATTCTTTTTGCCTGCGCTTCCATATACATCAGATAAGAAAGCCCTGTAGTATCGGGTTTTGCAAAATGGTATAGCTGAATTTGTGTAGGATATAAAACAGTAGGTAAACTATAGGTGAAATTAGCCAAGGTCGTGGGCGCAACCTTTTTGTCGCCGTTGATTTTATAAAACACACGAACGGTATCAAAAAATATAAGTCCGCGCTGACTAAAGCTAGCATCTCGAGCAATAGGTGCAAAAAAATACTGCTTGCTACTATCTTTTGATTGTAAAACCATGGTGATGCTCTGTACCAATTTATTATCAAAAGTTCCACCATTATATACGGCACCTCTAATTTGCAAATAGTCACTATCCATTTGATATTTCAAGTTTGGCAATTTTCCGCTCACCATATCTTCCCAATTGTATTTTCGCCAACCATGCGTAAGCATCACTAAATCTAACTTAGCAGGTATTTCAGCATCGGTACTTGAAAAATAATTTGCAGCATTTGGAATAGCCGCTTTGATATCGCCTTGTAAAAGCAGGTTAGAAAAAATATTAGTTGAATTGTCCTGTACTGCATTGATATCGGTAACAGATACCGATAAATTACTTAACAACGTGTCTTCTACTACAATGTCAATGGTATTTTTTGCGCGCTTAAATAAACGAGGCGTAAACATTTTTACCGATGGATAAAAAGCGTGCAAATTATTATTGATAAATAAAACCCGCTCTGCAACAGGTATCCATGCCGCGTCAAAAACTGTAATTTGCAAAACACCGGTTGGTAAACTATCAGTGGGCATTGCGAGTGCTGCAGATTTTTTTGTTTGTAACTGAATGGTAGAAGTGTATACCATGCGCTGATTCATGGATGCTACAACATGTAGTTGTAAAAAGTTTTGCGCAGTTACCCCCGGGCGCTGAATGACTATTTTGGCCTTATCCCCTTGCAACACCGCTTGCATCACAATGCCATCTGGTTTTGCGGTTGGCAATGCGGTCGTATGCACTGTGCCAGCAGCATCTACCCAAATACAGTTATACGACTCCTCTTTTTCTGGTAAAAAAGTAAATACACCCATACCATCATGTACCGATTGGATAGAATCGATTAATGCCATTTTACTATTAAAGATGGCTCCTTTAATGGGTGCTGGGTCGCCATTTTGATTGACCGACAAAAAACCAACTTGGACTTGTAAACCTGCAATTATTTGTCCTCCTTCTGGAAAAAATTGGAGCTTATAAATAGGATCTACTCTTTTTGAATTCGCCATTGAATCGGAACCTTGTACTGTAATGTCTTTGGTAAAAATAAATGCAGCATCAAAATTAAGCATCCACCTAGTATAGGCTTTAATTCGAATGCGTGTTCCCTTGTAATTTTGAGGAATATCAAACTGTAGCTTTGCAGAAGATTCAAAAATTGGATGCACGGTATGTTTGATAAGTTGTCCTGCGTCATCATACCAGTCTGCGTAAAAATTTCTACTATAATCAGATAAGCCCTCGCCTGCTAAAATATAGGCTTTACCCCAAATGGTTTCTCCTTTAGTATAAAGTCCTTTGTCAAAATGAATATGCAGTTTTTCTTGTTGATAGTTTTCTTTGTAAACAGCAAGCATAGAATCTAATGCCTGCGCAAACACTACAAATGGTGCAATAACAAAGAGCCCAACAATCAATATATACTTCGCATTCATAAATACAAATTTACAAAAGTATTGACGCAAAACTTGTTAAAAAAATAGGGCGAAAAATATAATTTTTCGCCCTATCAAAATATGAATAGTAAATACTATTGATTTCTATCTAGTGTGTATGCTAAATATGGAAGCCTAGCTCCTGTTGCTGTAGCATAACCCATGCTAAAACCAGTAAGCGCAACGCCACTTTGTAATCCATTGGCACTCGCATAACTTACCAACGCAGCTGTTGTACTAGCAGCACCAGCCGTGCGGATAGCCCATGTGGTAGAAGTACCAGACACAAAGCCCGGAGCATTAATACCAACAGGAATATCCATAGCACCAGAGTTGCCTAAATAAGGAATATTCGCCTTCATTAAAATACCATTCAGGTATAAATCTACGGCTGGTACATTTGGCATGAGGTGTACAAAATTAAACCTACAAATACCATCTGCAATACCAACAATATTGTTTTTAAGAAGCACCGACTTCATGTTAGCAGCAGTATCTGTTACATGAAGTGTTTGCGGTGTATTATCTGTAATATTTACGTTGGTAGAAAATAATACCACAGAGTCAACGTTGGTGTTCGTTCTTGGCATTACAATTGAAACCGCATTGGTACCTAAAGGTACACTCATATAAAGTGCAAAGTTACTACCACGGGTATTGTACCCACCTCCTGGAAAAGGCGTACGTGATTGCAACAAATTACTTACGTAAACGCCATTTAATTTAATACGCAAATTTGCGTAATCAATCGCATAAGCAAACGCTAGGTTCACTTTTAGCTGACCCTTATTAGCAGGCGTGCCATAGGTATCATAAGGCTGGTTGGTAACCCCTGTATTTTTTTTGCAAGAAGCAAATACAAACAGAAGGGCCAACGGCATTATATATTTTATAATTTTTTTCATCTTACTTTTTTTTACTGTTAAAGATTATGGTAATGAAAACCAATGTTCTTTGGTATGGTAATCAGATGCCAAAGCGCCAATTTTTTGCAACGCTGGAATATTATATAAATACTCAGAGTTGTATCTTGGACGACATCTGTAAGCCAATTTACCCGCATTATAAATATTAAGCGTTGCAGGAGGTGTAAACCCTGCATATACTTTTTTACCCGTTGCTTGGTCTAAGTCTACATAGTGAAACCTACGCATATCTGTCCATGTTTCGTTAAATCCGTGTCCATATAGAGCGATGTATTTTTGCAACATAATATGAGAAAGGGTTAACAAATTAGCATCGGTAGGTACTACTTTAGGATTTGTTAAGTATGCAGCTTGAGTGGCTGAAGTAATTAAATTAGCCCAAGGAATACGAGATTGATACTGCGTAGTAAGCATTTCAAAATTTAATTCTATCGCTCTTTTATAGGTAGATAATGCTAAAGCTTTGTTTCCTTTTCTAAATGCGGCTTCTGCTTTAGTAAACATTACTTCTGCAGCAGTTAACATTGGAAATGGAGCCAGGTTGTTAAAAATATAACGACCAGAATCTGCTGTTACTGAAATAGATGAAAATGCTGCTCTCCAAAAGTTTTTTGGCTGGTCAGCTGTGCCTAAACCAGAGTTGCCTAGGTTAGGTACTACCCCTTTATAGGTACCATTGGTATTTTCATTGATTAAATACGGCGTACGAGGATCCATTACACCTGTAAAAGGAGATTCTGTATTAGTTCCTGTTAACAAGTTTGCAATAAATGCAGATTGACGAAGGGTTCCAATGTTGCTACGGTAAGGTCCATAATAATTATTAGTTCCACTAAAGTTGCCACCCACCCATTTTTGAACCGCATTGTCTGCATTTGAATTAATGGATAAATCACAATATTTAATAACAGAATCTGCGAAGTTTTTAGAGGTGTAAATGGCTTTGTTACTTAAGTGCGCAAATGTGCGCGCTTTAACAGCATATACAAACTTTTTCCATTTGTTTACATCTCCACCATAAAAATAGTTGTCACCATATTTAAGGTTGGTCGCACTTACTGCACCGTCTGTTCTATTTAAAAATGCAATTGCATTATCACACATCACTCTAACAGAATCATACACGTCTGCCTGCTGATCATAATCAAACTGTTGACGTTCTGTATCAAATGCTTGGCGCATGATAACTTCACCATGCTCTTCAGTTAAGGTTAACCAGCTCCAAGCAAAAATTGCTGTAGCAACGCCTACATAATCCCATTTCTTTTGTTCAGTTCCTCTAGAAATGATGTATTTAGCATTAGGTCCAATGCCGTAATAATGCATGGCCCAAACAATACCCGTTACATCTGAAGTAGTTGCAAATACACCACCCATTTGATCATATACATCACCCGTGGTGTAAGAGTTCCAGAATTGGATGTATTTCCCAAGCGTTACAGCTTCTGCTGCTGGACCATAAGACCCACCACCACCACCCGTTGGGGGTGCAGCTGTTGATGTCATTTGATTGATAACGTTAGGTAATATAGCTTCTATCGCCCCTTCAACTGGGTTGTTAGGGTTTAAGTAAGCATCGTCTAATTTTTTATTGCATGACTGTAAATTAGCTATACCAACTAATGCCAGTGTTACTGCAATAAAATAATGTATGTGCTTTTTATTTTTCATAATCATTTTTTTTACAAGTTAAAATCCTACTCTTAATCCAGCGTTAAAGCTTAGTGGCGCTGCAATGTTTCCGTAATCGAAACCAACTGCACCCACACCTCTAAGTGAAGCGTTACCACCATTAGCAGCAGGATCGGCACCAGAATAATTTGTAAATAAGAATAGATCATTCATGGTTACAAACAAACTAAGTGATTTGAAATTTACATAATCAAGTAAACCAGGATAATCCATACCTTTTCCAGCATTGTTTACAAGTGCTTTAGAAGGAATGGTATAACTAAATGAGATATCACGAAGGCGGAATGCTTTGATATTACGCTCCATGTAATCTTCTTCTGGCATATTTGTTGAGTTATAATACGTATTGTTATAGTAAGGTGTTACTAAAATATTATTACGCGTTGGCGTAGCCGTATTCTGTAAACCATCCTGAATAATTCCTGAAATAACCCTTGGTGTTAAACGGTCTGCTGTTTTTGCAGATTTACCAAGTGTTGTTAGATACATACCAGTTGCATTAAATATATCACCTCCAAGTCTTAAATCCCATAAAAATGATAAGCTTAGGTTTTTATAACGTATGCGGTTGATGGTACCTACAGTTAAAGCTACAGTACGATCACCTCTTACTCTAAACACCCCATCATTTAATGGTAAACCAGTTGTTGGAGAGATTAAAACTTCACCATCATTTTTTGATAAACCGTTAGCGCCAGGAGGAGATAAATCTTGTCTTCTGTAACCAAAACTTGTAATGGTACCAGTAGAGTAACCAGGTCTTAAACCACCTCTTGCATTTGAATACAACCAAGTAGACGCATCATAGTAATCGGCACCCGCAATATCAATTGGCATTGGAATTGCTAATACCTCATTCCACATGTGGTTGACGTTGAATTGTACATTCCAATCAAAGTCTTTTTTGCGTATTAATTTAACACCAATAGAAAGTTCTACCCCTTGGTTACGCACGCTTGAGTTATTGGCAGTATTAAGTACAAATCCTGTACCATATGATGCTCTAAAGCCTTGCGCAATTTGGTCAAGTGCTAAAGTGTTATAGTAAGCCGCATCCACTGTTAATACATCACCAAACATTCTGAACTCAGTACCTACCTCGTATGTTTGCTGACGCTCAGGACGCAAATAAGGGTTGGCATTGTAGAAAGAATATTGTAAAGGCACATTAATAAGTCCACTTGGGCTTGTAGGTGGCGTTAAAGCACTTGTTACCGTTGGCACAAAGTTAGATTGGTTGGCATAGGCATTTGGAAGCCTTGCAGTTTGAGCTAAAGAACTTCTGATTTTCCAATAGCTCAATATGCCACCTTTTAATGAAGGGAAGATATCACTCATGATAATACTGACGTTTCCACCAGGATAAGAGTAATTTCTGTTCGCTTTTGGAAGCACAGAAGAAGATTCAAATGCCATAGAACCTGTCAAGAAAATAAGATTGTTGTAACTGATGGTTGCTTCTGTAAATCCAGCAATTTGCATAGATTTTACTTCGTTCCACTGGTTATTACCATATAAAGTAGTTCTACTTAAACGAGACCTTGTAGCTACACCAGTTGCAGAACTATCAAAGCTTCTGATACTATCTTGTGTACCAGAAATACCAAATCTTTCTAGTTTATTTTCTGCCCATCTTGTACCTACAGTAACACGCGCATTAAACTTGCCAAATGTTTTTTTAGCAGTAGCGGTAATGGTGTGGTTGTAGTTACCTGCTTTAACCCAGTAATTATCTAGTTGACCTTTATTGGCCATTGATGATTGAGAAGCAGATTCCGGATCGCGGTATTGGAAACCTGAAGTTTCATAGGTATTGTAACCAAAACGACCAGCAATGGATAACCACTTTAAAGGATTGTAGTTAATAGATAAGTTAGCTGTGTAGTTGTTGGTTTTATCTTGTGATTCATTTCTGTTAACAGCAAAAAACGGATTGTCCGTTTCGGCAACTGTTCCTAAAAATGCATCATCAGCAGCATTGTTGTTTGCAATCAAATAACGCTTATTACCATTAGGTAATAAATAATTCATGGCGTTATCTGTAACAGGCCACATAAATAAATTAAGCAAATATCCACCAGCACCTTTCATTGCTTTATCGTTGATGCTATTGCTATAGGCAAAAGACGGTGAAATTTCTAAGCTTTTTGTGAGTTTAGTGGTGTTTGTAATTCTAAAGTTTGTACGTGTCAACCTTGTATTTGGCACAACCCCAGTTTGATCATAAAAAGATCCACTGGCACGGTAGCTAGACTTAACGGTACCAAAATCGGCACTTAGGTTATGCGTAGAACCAGCCGAATTATTAAAGAAGTTTCCAATGTTGTCGAAAATTGGAATATCCGCTCTCATAGCCGGACCAAATGCAGAAAAAGTTCCACTACTTGCTATACCATTAGATCCTTGTTGGAACCCCGTATATACAGCAGGAACATTTCCAAGTGATTGGAAACGGAAACTATTATCGTAGCTAACATTTAATTTTTTACCAGCAGTAATTTTTGCTTTTTTAGTAGTAATGATGATCGCACCGTTACTAGCAGAACTACCATATAGCACCGTTGCTTCAGGTCCTTTAAGTACCGTAACACTTTCAATATCGTTCGGGTTTAAATCCGCAATACGGTTTGTAAAGTCGTTAGATGTGTTGTTTTGACCAGCAGCACCCGGAACCGTTTCTGCAGCGTTGATTGCATCATTTTCAATAATGATACCATCTACCACAAATAATGGTTGGTTGTTGAGGGACATAGAGTTAAAACCTCTTAATACGATAGTAGATGACGCACCCGGAACACCAGATGTTGCAGTGATTGTTGCACCTGCAATTCTACCTTGCAATCCATTTAAAAAGCTTTCACGTTGTGTTTCTTTTACTTCATCCCCTTTTACAGTTTGCGCAGAATAACCAAGATCTCTTGGCTTTTTCTTAATATCCATCGCAACAGTAACTTCTTCAAGTTCTGAAACAGAGGAGCGCAAAGAAACAGAAACAGTTGTACCATTAACAGTTACACGCTGGCCATCATAACCAATGTAACTCACAAGTAAGGTTTGACCCTTATTTGCTTTAATTGTAAACTCACCTTTTTCATTTGTTTGTGCGGCAGAGGTAGTACCTACTACTTTTACTGTTACACCTTGAAGTGGTGTTTTTTTGTCGGCATCTAAAACTTTACCAGAGACATTTTGACTCTGCGCCATAGATGGTAAAGAGAAAATGAGAAGTAGTAACGTAACTACTTTCATCAAGGAAGCAATTTTTCTCATACTAGTTTTTGGTTTCTATGAAGAATGATTAATTATAATGAGCCAGAAGTTTCATACGTATTGGCCGTAATAATCAACACAATGTTAAAATTTCTTACGCAGATTTCAATAAATAATTAAGTAAAAATTAGGTTTATCCACAGGCTTTCGGGATAAAATAGCATCAATTTGGGTTATTATTCGGTAAATGGTAGTTTTTAAGGGGTTTGCACTTATTTCATATAGTATATATTTATAATGCGAAATTGTTATTTATCGTCTTTTTATTCCTTTCTATTAACTTCGTGACCTTAATGATTTCCCCAAATACCATACAACAA
>JBEDIY010000112.1:0-12718 GCA_041173245.1 Bacteroidota bacterium
CGAGCCTTGTTACATCACCAAAATCTACCACCGATAAATTTTTAATCCGCACCGAATCATTGCTACAAAGTGTAGTTGGTGCAAGTATATCAAAATTAGGTGTAGGGTTTGCACCGTTAACCGTAAAGCTGCTGGTTAATGAATCGACACAACCAAAAGAAGTGACTTTAAGTGACACACTATACACCGCCGACTTATTGTATTTTAAGGATGGATTTTTAGCCGTTAACTGTGCAGGTGTATAAGTAGGACCAGGTGTAATAGCAGGACTTCCTGCATTAAAATTCCACTGATACGAAAAGTTCGTAGCACCATCCGCAGATGAAGTTGAATCTGTAAAAACAGCATTCGCGTCATTTAAACAAACTTCGGGAATTATAAAACCAGGTTTAGGTGGCGTATGAACAAATACTGGATTTGCTAATCTAAAAGTATCACTCTTACAACCGGTGCTGGACTCCACTAATAAACGAACATCCTTGGTACCAAAATTTGTGTAGGTTACATTTTGATCTGCATTTGTTGTGTTTGTAGTAGCGCCTGAACCATTATCAGTATTCCAAATCCATTTACCAATGTTACCCACTCCTATTGTTGATGCATCGGTATATTTAATAGGTGCATTGATGCATGTTATATTTTGTGCTGTAAAATTTGCGACCGGTTTATCACTAATTGATACGGTTGCTGTAGCGTCATCAGAGGCACAACCAATATCAGAAACCACGCGTAATTTTATGGTGTAATTGTTGGCAACTGAATACCTAATAGGAATTACTGTGTTGTTAAAATTGACTAGGCTATTCCCATTTCCTAAATCCCATAACCACTTTATAGCATTTGTTGCTGGTGCAGTAATGTATACAGAGTCTTGTAGACATCCTGCATGGGTTAATGTAAAATTCGATGCTGGTTTGTCGTTTACTTTAACGGGTATACTAACCAATTGCTCTGTACTTCCGCATCCATCTGGCGTTGTGGATGTGGTGTACATTTTTATCGTATCTCTTAGTGCATTTGTATTAGCAGCAGTAAATGAAAATGATTGTTTAGGGCTATAATATTTTATATTTTGTCCATTGATAAAAATAGAACTATCAGGCGCTGGATTTGATATTGGCCCTATCACTGCAGCTGGCGTAATATTTTTAGCAGCACTAAAATCCCATCGAACACTAGTAGGTGTAAAATTTAACGGCACTGAAAATGAAACCGGTGTATTCACACAGGTAACCGCCGAATCTATACGACCAAATGGATTTTGAAATGATGCTGTTTGAGAAAAATCTTTTACGTTGGTACCTGCATTATATCCATAGGTTTCAGCAGATCCAAAACCATAAGCAATGGCATTGTATCCAGTATCTGAATATAGGTTATGGTTCCCTGTACTCACTTTTAAAATAGCGTATTTATAATTGGCGTCACCTGGGTGTGTTATAAAATTTGATGTTTGTGATACACCATCCAGTGTAAAACTATTTTCTCCTCCGCTTTTCAAAATGACATTAATATAACTCTGCAAAATATTAAACCGGTTGGCGGAGTATAGTGTTACATTATTGATGGTTTGTTCTACAGGACTTAAATAAATCATTTCTGGATCTCCACCTGGTGACACATTTGGATTTCCATCCACCCCTTGGGTTGTAATATACTGCGCAACAGATATGGGTAAGTCGGCTTCAATGACGTTAGGAATGGCTGGATTTGTGGATGCACTAACGCCATTAAAATTCCCATTAAAAAATTCGTAATAGAAACCATTCATTAATCTACTAGAAGGTATAATCGAACCATTTAATTTTACCACCGTGTTAGGATTGGCAACACAAATACGGTAGTAGTTATTGGGCTGTGATCCTGTCGGCGCAGTTAAATATTTTTTACCCCATGCAACAGCTGGTAAAGATTGTGCAATTAAATTATCGGCACTACCACTTCCATTACCTCCAATACTTATTTTTCCGGATCCAGAAAAAACAGCAATTTTTTTGCAACCAACAGAACCAGCAGTACTTATAGATCTAATTTTTGACCCTGTTAAGTCGGTACCTATTCTACCAGATACAGTACCAAAAACACTATACACATCACCTTGATTCAGTGTAACGGGTATCGTAGTTGCTACGCCAGGCGCTAAGCCATTCACATTGGTCGCAGAAGGTGTTATTTCGATTGTAGTATTATCTTCTGTAGCAACAACAAAAAAGAAGGAGTTTGAATTATTGTTTTCATTTGATAACTGCGTAAAGTTCACAGAATAATATTCTTTACCAAGGGTGTTGGTTGGAAATAGTAAAGTAGCCCCTGAAATAGCGCTATTATAAATATGCGCATAGGCAACAATGGGCACATCCGATGTTATATGTATGCCTCTTTTTAATAGTCCGGTTGAATTGATGCGAGCATCTTGTGCACCTGATTTAGGTAATGGGTTTGAAAGTGTTGTTTGGTTTGCGATTATATTATAAGTAATTGAATATCCAACGGCTGGAATTTCTACAGTAACCTTAGCATTTTTATCTGATGTTAAATACAAGATCATTTCTTGTGATCCACCTGTAGTATTGTTGTTAAACATACTTACGTGATAACCATAACCCAACCAGAAATCGGTACCCTTATTGGAGTAATCCTGACTAAATAACACGACACTTGATAGTATACATATTAAAGTAAAGTATAATCTGATTGTTAGTGTCTTCATTTGGTGACCCTTAGACATTATTTAAGGGGTAATGTTTAATTTATTATTTAATAAATCTACTAAATAATTAGATGCAAAAAGACTATAAAGTGCTGTCTTTCAGATAAATATTTGATGCTGGGCCCATGCAAAACAAGAGGTCTAAAATGCTTGCATTGGGTATAAAGGATTGTTTATCCATAAAAACTTGTGGATAGTATTGATAAGCAACATTTTGAATGCCTTTTATCGAATTAGAAGTATCTCTAACTTCATTAAAATGAGGGTCTAAATATGCTAGCGGTTCATTTGTTTTTGAAATGTTAAAATCACGTTTAAGTACTTTAGATAACCAGCTAATTATACTCATGTTTAGGTCTACTAAGTAAATATGCTTGTTATTTAGAAGCTGGCTCAGGGAATCTTCATAATATTCGTAAAATGGAGATCGTTTGTAACAAGAAGACAACGCCTTTATATGTTTGTTAGGCCAGTTTTGCCCGTAGCAAATTTTTACATCTTGCATAGGTGATTTTTGGTCTCTCCCCGCCTGCAAAGGTACCGTCAATAAAAGAGGGCCTTGAGCACTGATAATTGTAGTTCTATTGCGGTAACTCATTTTTTTGAAAGGTTCATGTATATCAATTACAGTGGCATTTGCCAAAGCAATTTGTTTGATATAATGGATTGATCCAAAATATTGAGATTCAATTCTTAATGTGTGCATGCATTAATTTTAACACTAAATAGTAGTTCCCTTGGACTATCCAGTTAACTTTGTGCAAAATAATTCAATTGAAACGATTTTCTCTATTTTATTGTATGCCTCTGCTTTTCATAATGAGTTGTTCAACTCCAAAAGGTTTTGAATACAAAGGGCTTAATAATGTAAAGGTTAATAATGTAGGATTCGAATACCTTGATGTATCCTTAAATCTTGTTTATTTCAATCCTAATAATTTTAAAGTAGATTTAAAAAAGGTAGACTGTGAAGTATATATCGATAACAGTTACCTTGGCAAATATGCACTTGATACACTCATGCATATTCCTAAAAAACAAAACTTTGAACTTCCTTCGCGTATGCGCGTAGCCATGGGAGGTGTATTTAAAAATGCGTTTTCACTACTTATGAATAAAGAGGTACTCATTAAAGTAAAAGGGAAAACAAAAATTGGTAAAGGATCTATATTTATTGATGTTCCGTTTACTTACGAAACAAGGCAAACCATTAGTTTATAAATAGGGTTTGATATGGCAAGGCTTTCGAAGCTGTGGCCCACCTCCTTCTGCAGCTCTTTTGCAACTTGGCGGTAATTTTTTATATGCTTCGTCTAAGGCCTTATCAATATCTGTGTCAAATCCAGCATTGTTAACAGCTACCCTTACTTCGTCGGCACTGGTACGATCGGGTAAAAACTGAACGCGCAGTTCACCTTGTAACAAATTAATTTTCCACTGCACAATACCACCATCCGTATTATCTTTTTCTTTGGTTAAGTATTTGTCCAATACATCTTTACACTCCCAGCATTTTAAATTGTTGGATTTTAATATAACCCATTCTGATTTCGAAGATTGAGCATTTCCAGCGTAAACACTAAAAATAAGAGATGCAAAAATGATGATTTTTTTCATAGTATTATTTTCCTGTCCAAGTGGATGGACTGTTACGCCATTCTAATAAAATACTTTCTTGCTCTTTAGTAACGTATCCTTTTTCTACAGCAAGTGAAATAAGAGATGGATAATTGGTTAAACAAACAAAGGGAACTTTTGCTGCTGCAAATGCTTCTGATGCCTGTGCAAAATCATATGTGAATATTGCTACCATACCAACCACTTCTGCTCCTGCTTCGCGTAAAACGTCCACAACTTGTAACGAACTTTTACCTGTAGAAATTAAATCTTCTATCACGAGTACTTTTTGACCAGGCGTAAAAGCGCCTTCAATTTGATTGCCTAGTCCGTGTTCTTTTGGTTTAGGTCTTACATATATGTATGGAAGTTTAAGTTGATCCGCAGCCATCGCTCCCCATGGAATACCTGCTGTTGCAACTCCGGCTAAAGTATCGGCTTCTCCAAATTTTTCGAAGATCACATTACACATTTCACTTTTGATAAAGTCTCTAACGTAAGGGAAAGAAAGTACTTTTCTATTGTCACAATAAATAGGACTTTTCCAACCACTCGCCCAAGTAAACGGGTCGTTTGGACTTAATTTTACGGCTGCTACTTGGAGTAATTTTTCTGCAACTGCTATTTCGTTTGTCATAATTCAAAATTAGGGGCTATTTTAGAATAAATTGTATTTGCTATTCAAAAAATAGTAGACATTTGATACACAATGGAACTACCGATAATAACAGCCGCGGGTGGACTTGTTCAAAATAGCAATGGTGAATTTTTACTAATGTACAGACGTGGTTTCTGGGATTTACCTAAAGGAAAGCTGGATGCTGGTGAATCAATACCAGATTGTGCTATAAGGGAAGTACAGGAAGAAACGGGTCTTCAATCACTTGAACTTGGGCCATTTATTTGTACCACAACCCATCCCTATTTTGATACATGGCTTAACAAAGACGTCGTAAAACACACGCACTGGTTTTCTATGCTGTCTTTAGCAAATGATACACTTGTTCCTCAAACAGAAGAAGACATTGAAAAATTAGTGTGGGCAACAGTACCGGAATTACCCGAATATCTTAATAACACCTATCCAACTATTCGTGCCGTTTTTGAAGCTTTTAACGCAGGTACCCCAAAATCTTAAGCATTGATTGCGCAGTTTGCTCTTTAGCGTATACCCACTCAATTAACTTGCCATTTCTATCTCTTTCTACAATCACGTGTTTAGGAGAAGGAATTAAGCAGTGTTTGATACCTCCATAACCACTAATTTGATCTTGATATGCACCGGTATGGAAAAATCCAACATACAATGGTTCTTTATTGGATTCTTGGTCTTTGGGATCAAGGGTTTTTAATTTAGGTAAAAACACTTCGTTGATATGTTCTTCGGAATCGTAGTAGTCGTGACTATCACATGTGATACCACCTAATACTACCCGGTGATATTCATTGTCCCATTTATTAACAGGAAGCATCAAAAACTTTTCACCAATACCCCAGGTATCTGGAAGTGTTGTAATGAAAGATGAATCAATCATATACCAACACTCTCTATCGTTCTGATTTTTTTCAGCTAAAACACTGTAAATATGTGCCATACTTTCACCTACGGTGAAGCTACCAAACTCGGTATAGATATTTGGCATAGGTACCTTGGCTTTTTTACAAGCCTTTTTAATATTACTTACAATTTCATTAATGATGAACTGATAGTCATATTCGAAACCTAACGAGTGTTTAATTGGAAATCCACCACCAATATTTATAGAGTCTAACTCTGGACAAATCTTTTTTAATTGACAGTAAAGGTTGATGATTTTATTAAGTTCAGACCAGTAATAAATATCATCCTTGATACCTTTATTTAAAAAGATATGAAGCATTTTTAATTGAAACTTATCTTCGAAACCTTCAATATCATCTACATAAAATTCTAGAATATCTTTTGCGCGTATACCCAATCTTGAGGTATAAAAAGGGAAGTTAGGTTCTTCTTCAGCCGCTACTCTAATGCCCACTCTAAAAGGTTGTTTGGCACCACGTTTATAGGCCATCAATTCCTCTTTATTGTCTAGGATAGGAATAACATTTTTAAAACCTGAGTTAATCAGTTTAGTAATACGAGAAGTGTATGACTTTTGCTTGTAGCCATTACATATAATATACGTTTCCTTATTAATTTTTCTACGCTGATATAAACGATTAATAATCTCGATATCGTAAGCGTAAGAAGTTTCTAAGTGGATATTATGCTTAAGCGCCTCTTCTACAACAAATGAAAAGTGTGAACTTTTAGTGCAATAGCAATAAAAATACTCACCTTCATATTTATGCTTCTTAAAAGCAGCCTTAAACATATCTTTTGCCTTGTTAATTTGCATACCAATTTTTGGCAGGTAGGTTAACTTTAAAGGCGTACCATGCTTTTCAATGATTTTTTTTAAGTCTAAATCATTGAACTGTAAATAACCATTGTCATTTAATTCAAAACCTTCTTGTGGAAAGTGGAATGTTTGGTTTACGAGCGAGGTATATGTATTGTTCATTTACATTTTGGCTTTAAAAACGGGTGAACGACAATATTTTAAAATAATTCTCCTATTAACGAATAAAAAAACCGAACAGTATAATACTACTCGGTTTTTTTATATTATTTTTTTGCGTAAGCTACCTTATTTAACTTGATCAACTAAAGCCTTGAAGCTAGCTGGCTCGTTCATGGCAAGGTCTGCTAAAACTTTACGGTTAAGTTCAATACCTTTAAGGCTCAATTTATTGATAAATTGGCTATAGGTAAGTCCTTCTTGTCTAACCGCTGCGTTGATACGTGCAATCCATAATTGACGGTATTCACGCTTCTTAAGTTTACGACCTACATACGCATAGGTTAAACCTTTTTCAACGATATTTTTGGCTACTGTATATACGTTTTTACGTTTACCGTAGAAGCCTTTAGCTTGCTTAAGAATTCTTTTTCTCCTAGCTCTCGATGCTACTGCATTTTTTGAACGTGGCATATTAATTTGTTTGAAAGCGCCTACCTATTTGGTACTTGCTGTTTAGTAATGTTGTTTGTGAATGGTACTTCTAAAAATTAACCTAAAAAATTAACCTTTCAGGCGTAATAAACGAAGAACGAAGTCTTTGTTAGTAGAACCAACTAAACCTTTTTTGTTTAGCGCTCTTTTACGTTTTTTAGATTTTTTGGTTAAGATGTGCCTTTTAAATGGCTTTTGGAAAGTTACTTCACCACTACCAGTGACTTTAAAACGCTTTTTAGCGCTTGAATTTGTTTTTACCTTTGGCATGTTAATAATCTAGTTAAAGATTACACCCTACTGGCGGTCTTGCACAGGCGAGACACTTGTTGAGCCGTTTGGGAAATTGGGATGCGAAATTATGGATTATCTCCTACTTAAGCAACTATTTCTTTTTACCTGTTTTAGGGGTAAAAATGGCAAACATACGTTTACCTTCTAGTTTTGGCATACTTTCTAGGATACCAGCCTCTGCTAGGCGTTCCGCAAACTTAAGAAGGAGTAATTGACCCCTATCTTGGAACATGATGGCTCTACCTTTAAATTGAACATATGCTTTAACCTTGTTGCCATCTTTAAGGAACTTTTCGGCATGTTTAGCCTTAAAGTCAAAGTCATGGTCATCGGTGCTTGGCGTAAATCTAATTTCTTTTATTTCAGACTGCTTAGAGTTGGCTTTCATTTCCTTCTCTTTGCGCTTTTTTTCGTATAAGAACTTTTTATAATCTATTACCTTACAAACGGGAGGATCGGCTGTTGGGGAAATTTCTACAAGGTCTAATTCTTGTTCTTGAGCAATTTTGAGTGCATCCTGGGTAGAATAAACGCCAACTTCTACGTTGTCGCCTACTAAACGTACCTGAGGTACTCTAATTCTGTCGTTAATTCGGTGTTCTGGTTCTTGTTGTCTTTGGAACCTTGGGTTAAATCTTCCGCCGCCTCTTGGTGGTAATGCCATTAAAACTTGTTTTGTTAGTAATATTTTGAAGTATAAAGATAAAGCTATTTGGGCTATTCGCCGGATTTACGTTCACGAATTTCCTGAATAATTGCATCGATAAATACCTGTGTGTACTGCATGCCTAAATCACCCTTACCTTGTCTACGCACAGATAACTTGTTTTCGAGGGTTTCCTTCTCCCCTACAACAAGCATATATGGAACGCGTTGAAGTTCGGTATCTCTAATTTTTTTACCAATTTTTTCAGATCTGTCATCTATCTCAACCCTTACGCCTACTGCTTTTAACTGTTGTTTAACCGATTCGGAAAACTCAATAAACTTGTCGGAAATTGGTAATATTTTTACCTGTAATGGTGATAACCATACTGGAAATTTACCCGCATAGTGTTCGAGTAAGAAGCCAATAAAACGCTCGTGGGTACCCAGTGGTGCACGGTGAATAATAAGTGGAACTTCGGGCTGATTGTTTTGGTTAACGTAGCTTAATTTGAATTTATTACCAGAATTAAAGTCCACTTGGTTGGTGGCAAGGGTAAATTCTCTACCAATAGCACTCCAAATTTGAACATCAATTTTAGGGCCATAAAACGCAGCTTCGTCCTGAACTTCAACATAAGGGATCTCAGATTCAATAAGTACCTTGCGAACCATGGCTTCTGTTTCTTTCCATAATTCAGGTTCATTTACATATTTAGCGCCTAATTTAGATGGATCGTGTAAGCTTAAACGCATCACGTATTTATCAATACCAAATATTTTAAAGTACTTGGTATACATGTCATTTACAGCTCTAAATTCGGCGGCAAATTGTTCTTTGTTACAATAAATATGCGCATCATTCATATGCAAGCAACGCACACGCATAAGTCCAAATAATTCACCACTTTGTTCGTACCTGTAACAGGTTCCATATTCTGCAATACGGTATGGTAAATCTTTGTAGCTCTTTGGTTCTGCATCAAATATTTTATGGTGATGCGGACAGTTCATTGCTTTCAAATAATACTTGGTACCATCAAGTTCCATAGGCGGAAACATACTGTCTGCATAGTAAGGTAAGTGACCACTAGTGAGGTACATACTTTCTTTTGCAATGTGCGGTGTAACCACACGTTTGTATCCAGCTACTTCTTCAGTTTCCTTTGCTAATTTTTCTAACTCTTCAATAATGATGGTACCATTTGGTAACCATAAAGGAAGTCCTTGACCCACATCATCATCCATGGTAAAAATGCCTAGTTCTTTACCTAGTTTTCGGTGGTCTCTTTTTTTAGCTTCTTCCAGCATTAAAAGATACGCATCTAATTCTTTCTGACTCGGGAAAGTCACGCCGTATAAGCGTGTTAGCATTTTATTTTTTTCATTGCCCTTCCAATATGCACCCGCAATATTGGTTAGTTTAATGGCTTTAATAGCAGCGGTATTTGGGATATGTGGCCCTCTACATAAGTCGGTAAAATTACCTTGTTCGTAAAGTGTAATATTACCATCTTGTAATCCTTCTAATAAATCTAATTTGTATGGATCGTTACGCTCTGTAAAATATGCAATGGCATCCGCTTTTGAAATTTCTTTTCTATTAAATGCATTGGCTGCTTTAGCAAGCTCATTCATTTTTCTTTCAATGGCAATTAAATCATCTTCTATTATATGACGATCGCCTAAATCAATATCATAATAAAAACCTTTATCAAGTGCAGGCCCAACCCAGAATTTAACACCCGGATACAATACCTCCACTGCCTCTGCCATTAAGTGTGCAGAAGAATGCCAAAAAGTATTTTTTCCTGCGTCATCATCCCAGGTTAATAATTGCAAAGAAGCGTCGGTGTGGATAGGTCTTGTACTGTCCCAAACTTCACCATTAACCGAAGCGGCCAAAACTTTTCTGGCGAGTCCCTCACTAATCGATTTAGCGATGCCATCGGCAGAAATACCTGCTTCATATTGCCTAACGGCACCATCTGGAAATTTTATATTTATCATAGGTCTAACTTAACTGTTTAACCCCTAATGGGTTACTTCTGCAAAAATAAAGGAAAGCGGTGAGTTTTCCGTTTTAACGCTTCTTTAGATTTTAATACTTTTATAAGAGCTTACATTTGCGTTAATGAGATTGAGTTTTACCCTAATTTCTTTATTGCTTTTATCATCTAGCCTTGAGGCCCAAAAACTTACGGGTATCTGGCGTGGTTACTTTAGTGCCGCTGCTGGTATTTTTAGAGATGACATTGGGGACGAAATGTACAAATACGAGTTGCAAATAGACCAGCAATCAAATAATAGTATTAAGGGAGTCACCTATTCTTATAAGTCTACCGTGTTTTACGGGAAATCAACATTACAAGGAATTTATACAGCAAACAATAAAAATCTGATTTTAAAAGAATTGAAACTGGTGGAATTAAAAATTGGTGGGAATAGCGAACCCTGTTTAATGACCTGCTATTTAGATTATGTGAAAATTGGTAAATTAGAAGTATTACAAGGCACGTTTATTTCTACCAATGCAAAAAATAAAAAAGATTGTGGTAGTGGAAAGGTATACCTAGAGCGGGTTTTAAAAAGTGATTTTGAATTAGAAGATTTTTTAGCGAATCCAAAACCACAGGTACCTATTACACAACAAAAACCAATTGCTAAGCCTTCCAATGCTGATTCTGATGATGTAAAAAGAGTCAAAGAATCAGATTCGGAGCCATTACCATTGAATGCAAAAATACCACCACCCGATGTTAAAAAATTAGCCAATTCAGTAGCTCCACCAAAGGTTTTAGTGAGTAGAGAAAACTTCTTAATTAAACGAATAATTAGTAGTGAACCTGATGTTAAAGTAGAACTTTTTGATAATGGAACCATTGATAATGATACCATTAGTTTGTATCATAATAATGAGCAGGTTATCAAAAAAGGGAAACTCAACTACCAGCCACTTACCTATTCTTTTACTTGCGGAACTCAAAATACTGCACACGAACTTATACTGGTAGCCGAAAATTTGGGTGAAATCCCACCTAACACGGCCATTATGGTTGTTACCATTGGTAAAAAAAGACAGGAGATATTTTTAACCTCCGACGAAAAAAAGAACGCAAAAATTATTATTGATTACAAACCCAATAAGTAGGATTGCCCTATTTAATTTGTGGTTACCTTTGCGGCCACAAATACAATCTTGATATGCTTATTGGATTACAAAATGTAACGTTCGAATTTGGTGCTAGGGTTATTGTAGAAGACGCTACATGGCATATTCAACCCGGAGATCGTATTGGCCTTATTGGATACAATGGAACTGGAAAATCTACCCTACTAAAAGTATTGGTAGGAGAATATACCCCTTCTAAAGGAACATTAGAAAAAAGTAGGGATACCACTATTGGTTATTTACACCAAGATTTATTAAGTTTTGATACTAGTGAAACGATTACTGAAGTGGCGCTTGGCGCTTTCGAACGCGTTAGAGCCCTCGAAAAAGAGATTGAGGCACTTGGTATAGCACTCGAAAATGATTCCGATAACAATGACCTACTCATTAAATACACTGACGCACTTCATGAATTAGATGTATTAGATGGATATAATATTCAGCACAAAGCCGAAGAGGTATTACATGGACTTGGTTTTAGCAGTCAAGATTTAAAAAGACCGTACAAAGAATTTAGTGGAGGTTGGCGTATGCGTGTGCTGCTCGCTAAAATGATTTTGCAACAACCCGATGTGCTCTTACTGGATGAACCTACCAACCACCTTGACTTACCGTCTATTGAATGGTTAGAGAAATATTTATTGCATTACCGAGGTAGCGTTGTAATTGTGAGCCACGATAAGTTTTTCTTGAACCGAATGGTCAACAAAATTGTAGAAGTTTACCAGCAGGCTTTACATATTTATAGTGGCGATTATGATTATTATGAAAGCGAAAAAGCATTGCGTATAGAAATGCAGCAAAAAGCTTTTGAAAATCAACAAGATTATATTCGTCAACAAGAAAGATTTATTGAACGTTTTAAAGCCAAAGCAAGTAAAGCGGCACAGGCACAGAGTATTCAAAAAAGACTAGATAAAATTGACAAAATTGATGATGTTCAATTGGAGCGTCCCGATTTGCGCATTAATTTCCAGCTTGATAAAGTACCAGGTAAAGTACTTGTAGATTTAAAAAACATTTCAAAAAGTTTTGGCGAATTAACCATCGTTAAAAACACCACCGCCGAAATTGAACGTGGCGATAAAATTGCCTTAATTGGAGCGAATGGTAAAGGTAAATCAACCGTCCTTCGAATTGTGGGTGGTACCGAGCAGCACAGTGGAGAAAGGGTTTGGGGACATAATGTTGACGAAAGTTTTTACGCACAGCACCAACTTGAAGCACTTACACTTACCCATACGA
>JBEDIY010000113.1:0-70307 GCA_041173245.1 Bacteroidota bacterium
AAAAATAATTCTATATATTAATTTATTTAATAATACGAAGTATTTTTCCCACCATAAGCTTCAAAAAAACTTTTAAAAAGGCCGATATGGCCTTTTTTTTATCCAAAAACAGGTAAAAAATACCCTAAAAATACCCGCCGCCAAACTGTCGGGCTAGACCTGGCCTAAATGTCAGGTTAGCTGGTTTATTACGAAGAAAATCGTAGGTTAATTTTTTGCTTAAACACAAAAAATATTTTGCCATCTGCCCCATTATTGTACCTTAGCTGTAGAATTTAATGGGTTAGTAAGTAATAAGGGCCAGTAGCAATGCTGGCCCTTTTACATGCCTACTACCACTGCATTACAGCAGATTTTCATTGTTTTTTATACATGTATTTTCTACGCTAATTACATCTTTTTTTCTTCATTTTGTAGGAAACGAACAACGGTTATTTTTTCATTCGTTCGTTTCTAATTTTTCTGAAATATCTTTATGCAATGAGTAAAATAAAATCTGCTTTTTTCTGTAGTAATTGCGGTTATGAAAGTGCAAAATGGATTGGAAAATGTCCAAGTTGTGCGGAGTGGAATACTTTTTCGGAAGAAATTATTGATAAAGGAATTTCGAAGGAACAAAACTGGGATTCTTACCACGAACAAAAGCGCAATTCAAAAATAATTGCCCTTGATGAAGTAAAAACATCAGAAGAAAAAAGAATTATTTCAAAAGATCCGGAACTGAACCGCGTACTTGGGGGTGGTATTGTGATGGGCAGCATCGTTCTCGTTGCTGGAGAGCCCGGGATTGGAAAAAGTACTTTGTTTTTACAAAATGGATTGCAAGCCACCGATCAGGTTGTGTTATACATAAGCGGAGAAGAAAGTGAGCAGCAAATCAAAATGCGAGCAGATCGACTCAAGATTCCAAATAACAATTTTTACCTGCTCACCGAAACCAATACAACCACCATTTTTGCAGAAATAAAAAAACTAAAACCTACCCTTGTAATTGTAGATTCGATTCAAACACTGCAATCCAATTTGATTGATTCTGCAGCTGGATCTGTTTCTCAAATTAGAGAATGCGCTGCCGAATTCCAGAAGTTTGCCAAGCAAACAAATACACCTGTGTTTTTAATTGGCCATATCACCAAAGACGGCGCCATAGCGGGTCCTAAGGTATTAGAGCATATGGTTGATACGGTTTTACAATTTGAAGGAGACAGACATTATGCCTACCGAATTTTGCGTACATTAAAGAATAGATTTGGTAGCACTGCAGAATTAGGAATTTATGAAATGACTGGCGAAGGCATGCGTGTTGTTTCCAATCCATCTGAAATTTTAATTGCACAAAGAGAAGATAGCTTAAGTGGTTCGGCAATCGCCGCAACGCTTGAAGGTGCACGTCCATTATTATTGGAAGTACAGGCACTGGTTACACAAAGTGTATATGGAACACCCCAAAGAACGGTAACTGGTTTTGACCTTCGAAGATTACAATTATTACTGGCCGTTCTAGAAAAAAGAGGTGGCTTTCAATTTGGAATGAAAGATGTTTTTGTAAATATCGCAGGGGGTATAAAAATAGAAGACCCCTCCACCGACCTTGCCATCATTTGCGCTCTTTTATCATCTTATGAAGATGTTCCACTTCCACATCAGATCTGTTTTGCTGGTGAAGTTGGGCTCAATGGAGAAATTAGAGCCGTTAATAGAATTGAACAAAGAATTGCAGAGGCTGAGAAGTTAGGATTTGAAAAAATTATTGTGTCGAGCTACAATAAAAAGAGCTTTAATCCTAAAGCATTTGGAATACAAGTACTAGCGTTAAGTAGGGTGGATGAAGTATACAAACAGCTATTTTAACAACAATAAACACGCAGTTAAAAAAATATGCGGTTTATTTTAATGGCTTCTAATTTATTGCCATTAAGTTGGGTGTATGCAAACCACTTACTTACCCAATTTATCAAGTTGGATTGACCCTATTTTTTGGCTCTATTTCCCTAAAAACTGCCCTGCCTGCGCAAGACCATTACGGCTCTTTGGAGCCAATATTTGTGGCCGCTGCAGCCAAAATCTACCCGAAACCCACTTTTTTGAGGCCCCCGGCAACCCCATTGAAAAAATATTTTACGGTAGGCTTCCCATTAATGCTGGGGCAGCAGCCTGGTACTTCCACAAAAACTCGGCCCTTCAGGCCCTTCTTTTTGAACTAAAGTATAAATCCAACGAAGACGTGGGCTTATTTATAGGCAAGCAAATGGGCGCCCTATTAGCCGCTTCGGAGCGTTTTACAAGTATTGATGCGCTGGTTCCAGTACCCCTCCACCCCCAGGCACTATCCAAAAGAGGTTTTAATCAGGCGGCCCTTATTTGTGAGGGCATTAGTCAGGTCTGGCGCAAACCAGTGCTTACAAGCGCCATTGCTAGAACCAAACATACAAGTACACAAACCAAACAAACCAGGGCCGTGCGCTGGGATAACTTGGAAAATGCATTTACCATCAAGAACTCCGAAAATATAATTGGCAAGCACCTCTTACTCATAGATGACGTAATAACCACAGGTGCGACCATTGAGGCATGCGGAAAAAAATTATTGAGCGTCAAGGATGTGAAAGTGAGCGTTGCAGCCGCCGCTTATCCATTAAAATAGTTGGACGATACTTTTTTGAGGAAAATGATGGAACTTTCAACAAATAACGATTGGCTTTGTTATACAATTACACAAACTCAACAACACACTATGAAAAATCTCATCCTAATAGCAACTTTATTTATGTTACAATCATTTACAAACCCTGGCAAAGAAAGCATACATCAGTTTAAAATTAAATCGATTGACGGTGGCGTAATAGATTTTTCAAAATTTAAGGGAAAGAAAATTTTAGTAGTTAACACCGCTTCTGAGTGTGGATATACCCCTCAGTATGAAGCACTTCAAAAACTAGCGGATACCTATAAAAATAAATTGGTCGTGGTTGGTTTTCCAGCCAATAATTTTGGTGGTCAAGAGCCTGGTTCTGATGCCGAAATCAAACAGTTTTGTAAAGCACGATTTGGTGTGACATTTCCATTAGCTAGTAAAATAAGTGTAACCGGCACTGACGCTGCACCCATTTACAAATGGCTTACGCAGAAAAAAGAAAACGGTGTACTAGACGCTAACATCAAGTGGAATTTTAATAAATTTTTACTAGATGAAAATGGCGAAATGATTGCTTATTTTCCAAGCAGCACTAAACCAGATAGTCCAGAAATTACCGGACAATTAAAATAGTAGCTTTTAAGTAGCGGTGCTTGGAGCAGTTAGCATACATTTGGCAAACTATTTAACCGCTAATAAAGGCATGTACATTGGTATTCAAAGACATTATAGGACAAGCATCTGTTAAAGCACACCTCATAGATATGGTGCAGCATAACAGGCTAAGCCATGCCCTATTATTTCTAGGAAAAGAAGGATCCGGCGCACTTCCACTTGCCATACATTTTGCACAATTTGTTGTAAGCCAACCAGCGGATAGCGAGCCTGTAGCCGATTTATTTGGTGGCTTTACACCCATCGAAGCAGGGCCTGCGTATAAGTCTCCAGCAGATTTAGCGGAAGACCCTTCTTATTTGAGAGCATCAAAATTATTACATCCCGATTTACATTTTTCATATCCTGTTATTTCAAAAAAGCCTGGCGAAAAACCGGTAAGTGCTGATTATATTTCTGATTGGAGAGATTTTTATTTACAGTTTCCGTACGGCAATATTTATGACTGGTTACAATTTATTGGCGCCGAAAATAAACAAGGAAATATTACTGCAGAAGAGTGCAATGAAATCATTCACAAACTCAGTTTAAAAAGTTTTGAAAGTGCCTACAAAGTACTCGTACTATGGATGCCAGAATATTTAGGCAAAGAAGGCAACAAATTACTCAAGCTCATAGAAGAGCCACCGCCCAACACCCTATTTATTTTAGTTGCAGAAAGTGAAGAACAAATTTTACCCACGCTGTTAAGTAGGTGTCAACTCATAAAAGTGCCGCTTCTTTCTAATGAAGAAGTAGAAGAAGCTTTGATTGAAAGAGCTAAGGCTACTAAAGAAACCGCAAGTCAAATTGCCGGGATTGCAGAAGGAAATTACCGCGAAGCACTTCAACTCTTACAACACTCCGAAGAAGACTGGCATTCCTATTTAAGGGAGTGGTTAAATGCCACTTTAAAAGGCGGACCGGCTGCTCAAGTAAAATTTACCGAAGAAGCCGCCAAACTAGGAAGAGAAAAACAAAAACAATTTTTACGCTACTTTAACCACCTGCTCCAAATGAGTATCAGAATTAAGGTACTCGGTGCAGACCAGGTAAAAATGGGGGATCAAGAAAAAGACTTTGCCATCCGGCTCAATAAAATTGCTTCGGTGAGCCAACAACAGGCCATTATTGAAGAATTAGATAAAGCGTCATATTATATTGAGCGCAACGCCAACGGAAAAATGCTATTTCAAGCCCTTACCCTTAAACTCTACCACATCATTCAAAACAAAACCTTAATTTTGAATGATTAGCATGTGCTTAACAGCCATGTTATGATTAGATAAACTATAACTAACTGTTTATCAATCAATTATTAACTAATAGTATAACTACATAATATGGGCTGTGGATCTTGTGGAACAAGTAAACCTGGTGGTTGCCAAAGTAATGGCGGCTGTAGCACCGGTGGCTGTAACCGTTTAAACGTTCATGATTGGCTATTAAACCTTCCTTTTAGCGACCCCGAAAGCGGCTGTAAAGTTGTTGAAGTAATCTTTAAACAAGGCAGCCGCAAAGAATATTTCAGAAACGCTACCCTTCAATTTTTTGAAAAAGGAGACTACGTTACACTAGAAGGTGTGAGTGGTTTTGACGTGGGCGAAGTAAGCCTAACTGGAGAACTTGTGCGCATGCAGCTTAAGAAAAATAAGCTGGAAGAAAACAGCCCAGAAATTAAAAAAATTATTCGCCGTGCTACCGAAAGAGATATCGAAGCTTTTCATATTAGCAAAGGTCGCGAAAAAGATATTTTAGCCAGAAGTAGAGCCATGGCCATGGAGCTTAAATTGCAAATGAAATTAAGCGAAGTTGAAATACAGGCAGATGGCAAAAAAGCAACTTTCTTTTATACCGCAGATGACCGTGTAGATTTTAGAGAACTCATAAAAATGTACGCCACAGACTTTAAATTTAAAGTGGAAATGCGTCAAATTGGTATCAGACAAGAAGCTGCAAAGCTTGGTGGTATTGGATCTTGTGGTAGAGAACTTTGTTGTAGCACTTGGTTACACGACTTCAAAAGCGTTAACACCACGGCTGCTCGTTACCAAAATTTATCGATCAACCAAACCAAATTAAGTGGGCAGTGTGGTAGACTTAAATGTTGTTTGAATTTTGAACTCGATACGTATTTAGATGCACTTCAAAACTTCCCTGATTATGCAGATGCGCTTGATACTGCCATGGGAACAGCACACCTCATTAAAAAAGATATTTTCAAAAATTTAATGTGGTACATCTTACCAAATAATTCTAAACATTACCCACTTACCATACAACGCGTTAAAGAAATTAAACGCCTCAATGGGCAAGGTGTTAAAGTAGATGAGTTGCAAGCGGTAGAAGTTACGAGCAGCAAACCAAAAGAGGTAGAGCCTGCTTTTGCGGATGTGGTAGGACAAATTAGTTTACGCACACTAGAAAGAAACGACAAAAGAAGAAGAGACAACAGCAGAGATAACAGAGGAGACAGTCGTGGACCTAATAACAATCGTCCTAATAACAATGGTCCAAGACCAAACAATAACGGACCAAGACCTGATCGCGGACCTAACAATGGCCCAAGACCCAACAATCCAAATAACAACGGACCTCGCCCTAATCGCGGACCTAACAACGGTCCAAGACCCAACAATCCAAATAACAACGGACCTAGGCCAGCTCCGGATGCTCCAAAAGCACCTGATCAATAGATGCTAAAATAATACGGCAGGCAGCGCGTATTTCAGCTTCTGTAATAATGAGTGGAGGTGCTACCCGAATGCAGTCGGGTGCAAATAAAAACCAGTCGGTAATGACACCGTTTTGCACGCAAGTATGCGCTACTTTTTGTGCAAGAGTATCTGATGAAAACCTCAAAGAAAACCAAAGTCCAATACCCTGCATTTGAACAATAGCAGGATGTACTAATAAAGATTTTAATAATTCACTTTTTGCCGCAACGGTATCTATGTATTTTTCTTCCAATAAAATTTCTAACGCTTTTTTTCCTGCCGCACAACTTACCGGATGTCCACCAAATGTTGTGATATGACCAAGCACCGGTGCCACTGTTAAAGTACGCATGAGTTTATGACCCGAAATAAAAGCACCAAGCGGCATACCACCACCAAGTGCTTTACCTACGAGTAAAACATCGGGCACCACACCCATTTGTTCAAATGCAAAGAGTGTACCCGTGCGACCAAAGCCCGATTGTATTTCATCAAAAATAAGTAGCACACAGTGCTCATCGCATTTTTTACGAATCGCACTAAGCCACTGTTTGCGTGCAGGTGTAACGCCACTTTCGGCTTGCACTGGTTCTACAATTACACAGGCGACCGTATTATCAATTGCTGCAACAAGTGTATCATCATTGTAATTAAAATGATATACTTCTGGTAAGAGTGGTCTAAATGCATTGCGCCAATACTCATCACCCATCACACTCAGCGCACCTTGTGTGCTGCCATGATAGGCTTTATTGCAAGCAAATATTTTTGTTTTACCCGTAACACGCTTGGCTAATTTAAGTGCACCTTCTGTTGCTTCCGCGCCACTGCTGGTAAAATAAACACAGTCTAAATTTTGGGGTAAATGTTTAGCGAGTAACGCAGCATATTGCACCTGCGGGCTTTCAATAAACTCGCCGTACACAATGAGGTGCATATATTTTGCCGCCTGTTCTTGCACCGCTTTTACAACCTCCGGATGACTATGTCCAATATTACAAACACTAAATCCGGCAATAAAATCGGTGTAGGTTTTGCCGTCAACATCGGTGAGGGTTACACCCGCCGCCTCCACCATTTCTATACCCAGGGGCGCCGTGGAGGTTTGGGCTACATGCTGTAAAAAAAGTTGACGATTGTTCATAGCGTTTAAGGGTGCCCCAAAGGTAAAGGATTACTAAAGAACCGCACTTTACACAATTTTATTACATTCGTTTAAAAAAGAAGATGCCGGTTATACTTCCCGTTTTAGGAAAATCACCCAGTTTTGGAGAAAACTGCTTTATTGCACCCAACGCCACGATCGTTGGTGATGTAACCACTGGAAAAGAATGTAGTTTTTGGTTTAACGCCGTGGTAAGAGGTGATGTACACTTTATAAAAATGGGCGACCGCGTAAATGTACAAGACGGTGCCATTATTCACTGCACTTATCAAAAACACCCCACTACTATTGGCAACAATGTATCTATCGGGCACAACGCCATGGTGCATGGATGCACCATCCATGACAATGTACTCATTGGCATGGGGTCCATTGTGATGGACCGGTGCGTAGTCCACAGTAACTCTATCATTGCAGCAGGTGCTGTTGTATTAGAAGGAACTATTGTAGAAGCAGGAAGTATTTACGCAGGTGTGCCCGCCAAAAAAGTAAAAGAAGTTTCTCCTACTTTAATTGAATCTGAAATTAATAGAATCGCAGAAAATTATGTGAAGTATGCGGGATGGTATAAATAGGACTAATGTGCCGCGTCCATGGTGGTTAAAATATTGAGGTAACTTACGTAACGGTCTGCTGCAATTTCTCCTTCTTCAAGTGCCTGCTTAACTGCGCAACCAGGTTCCTCAATGTGCATGCAATTATTAAAATGACAATGAACCATTTGCAAGCGCATTTCAGGAAAATAATGCGCTAATTCTTGTTTAGAAATATCTACAAGGCCAAGCTCTCTAATACCCGGCGTGTCAATGATAGCGCCCCTTGTAGGCAGGTCAAACATTTCTGCAAATGTGGTGGTATGCATCCCTTTACCACTCCATCCACTCACTTCTTGTGTACGCAATTGTAAGGTTGGAAACACCGCATTGATAAACGTAGATTTACCAACGCCACTATGTCCACTTAATAAAGTTGTTTTGCCCTCGAGTAGTGCGGCGATTTCTTGTACACCACTATTTTTTTCTACACTACAAAGCATCACCTGGTAACCAATGCTTGAATAAATTTTTTGCAGGTGTGCAAAATGATCGAGCTCTTTTTGTTTGTATAAATCAGATTTATTAAAAACAATAATAGCCGGAATATGATAGGCTTCACAAGAAATTAAAAAACGGTCAATAAAACCTTGTGATGTTTTTGGATCTTTTAGCGTAGCAAATAATAAACTTTGATCGAGATTCGCTGCAATAATATGATGCTGGTGTTTATTGTGTGGCGATACCCGCGCTACATAATTTTTTCGGTCACAAATGGTATTAATCATTGCCGATTCTTCAAGTACATCTTCAATTTGCATGTCTACTTCATCACCTACTGCAATAGGATTGGTAGAAGTGAGTCCGCCTATTTTAAACACCCCTTTGATGCGGGCGTTGTACATTTTGCCCGTTTCAGCTTTGGCCACATACCAGCTACCTGTAGACTTGTAAATTCTTGCTTTCATTTGCTGGAACGAAGATACGGCCGCACATTAAATGGGAGCGAATTGCACGAAAAAGAATTTTTGCGAAACATTAACGGGGTATTTAAGCTTTTAAGCCTCCACATTGCCCCTTAAAAGGGCTATAATTTGGTATCTTTGCAACCTATGGGAAAGTATGCACATGATAAGGTGGTGCCCTACGAACAAAGCGGGCTTACTAAAAAAGAGCAGGTGGCGAGCATGTTTAACAGCATTGCGTTTAGATACGATTTTCTAAACCGCTTTTTAAGTGCAGGAATTGACATCAGCTGGCGCAAAAAGGCAATTCACGCATTAAATGAAGTGAAGCCTAAAATTATTTTAGACGTTGCCACAGGAACTGGTGATGTTGCCATACTCACCCATCAACTCATTGCACCTACTCATATCACGGGCATTGATATTTCTGAAGGTATGCTTGCAGAAGGTAGAAAAAAAATTGCCGCACTTGGTTTACAAAATTCGATTGACCTAATAAGTGGTGATAGTGAGCAAATAAAATTTAATGACAATCATTTTGACGGCGTAACAGTTGCATTTGGCGTGCGTAATTTTGAACATCTAGAAACAGGATTACAAGAAATGTACCGCGTGTTAAAGCCAGGGGGCAAACTCGTTATTTTAGAATTCTCTAAACCTAAACAGTTTTTATTTAAAGGCTTCTATAATATTTACATGAACCTGGTAGCGCCTGGCGTTGGTAAAATGGTTGCAAAAAATAAAGAAGCCTACCAATATTTAAATGATAGTGTTCAAGCTTTTCCTGAAGGAGATGCATTTACAAATATTATGGAAAAAGTAGGCTATACATCAATTACAAGTAAGAAACTGACATTTGGCATATGCACGATTTACTGCGGAAAAAAATAATAGCCACCCTTGGCATTTTGTTTTGCGCGGTGAGCAGTTTGCATGCACAGCGTGAAATTTACCGTTCGTACAGAGACGACCTGCCTTACTATTTTGGATTGACACTAGGTTACAACAACAGCTACTTACACCATACTAAATCAGCAAATTTTTTAGCTTCCGATTCTATCATGTACGTAAACCCTGTATCTAGTGGCGGTATTACCATGGGTTTATTAGCCACCCTTAAAATCAATGATCATATAGAACTACGTGCCAACCCACAACTCATTATTGGCGGCTCTAAATACATCGACTATGCATTAAAATCGGTAAAGCCTGGCGAGCAAAACCAGCAACAACAAATTTTACCATCAACCCTAGTAAGCCTTCCGGCTCACTTTAAATTAAACTCGGACCGTATTAATAATTTTAGATTGTACATTTTAGGAGGCGTTAAATTTGACTTTGATTTGTCCAGTAATTCTACAGCGCGCAACGCCGATGATTTGGTAAAATTACGTGCTGCCGATTTTGGATTAGAAGCAGGGCTAGGCCTTAATTTTTATTTGCCCTTTGTAACTATTTCCCCAGAAATAAAATTTAGTTACGGAATCACTAATTTACATCAGCTCGATAACGGACTTAAATATTCCAATGTACTTGATAAATTGCGATCAAGAATGATTGTATTTTCAATACATTTAGAAGATTAGTAGATCCTCACAAAGTATGCCATCACATAATAGAGAATTATGAAAAATATCGTCATCAAAAACGTATCTATAGTAAACGAAGGCACCACTTCAACTGGTGACGTATGGATTAGAGATACACGTATCGAAAAAATTGGATCACAACTGGATCCTAGCATGCGCATAGAGGAAATTGACGGCACTGGCCAAACCCTTATCCCTGGCGTCATTGATGACCAAGTACATTTTAGAGAACCCGGTCTTACCCATAAGGCTACTATTTATACCGAAGCAAAAGCTGCCGTACGTGGCGGTGTTACTTCCTTTATGGAAATGCCCAATACCAATCCGCCGGCGTTTACCCATGAGCTACTGGAACAAAAATATGACATCGCAAAAAACCATGCACTTGCCAACTACTCATTTTTTATGGGTACCTCTAACGATAATTTAGAAGAAATTTTAAGAACCAATGATAAAAAAAATGATATCTGCGGTGTTAAAATATTTATGGGTTCTTCTACTGGCAATTTACTGGTAGACAATCCTATTTTATTAGAAAAAATATTTGAAGGATCTGAAGTTTTGATTGCCACACACTGTGAAGAAGAGCGCCTCATTAAACAAAATTTAGCAATTGCCGCTGCAGAAAACAGAAAATTAACTGCCGCAGATCACCCTATTTTTAGAGACGAGGACGTATGTTTTGAATCTTCTTTTAGAGCGGTACAAATGGCCAAAAAATTTGGCACACGACTTCATATTTTACATATTACCACAGCTAAAGAATTGCAACTCTTTAGCAATATGCTACCCCTCGAAGAAAAAAGAATTACTTCGGAAGTATGTGTACATCATTTGCACTTTACATCCGACGACTATGCAAAACTTGGTAATCAAATAAAATGTAATCCTGCCATTAAAGCGCCGCATAATAAAACGGCTTTATGGGAAGGATTATTGGATAACCGCCTTGATATTATTGCCACTGATCATGCGCCGCATACCTGGGCCGAAAAACAAGAAGATTATATGCATGCACATGCTGGCCTTCCGCTCGTGCAACACGGACTAGGTCTTATGCTTCATTATGTGGCCGAGCAAAAAATTACAATAGAGCGCGTTGTAGAAAAAATGAGCCATGCACCTGCAGGTTGTTTTCAAATCAACAACCGTGGCTATATCAGAGAAGGCTATTTCGCCGATTTAGTGCTTCTTGACAGAAATACACCAGAAACGATTACCAAAGAAAATATTCTGTACAAATGCGGCTGGAGTCCACTTGAAGATTTTACGCAACCAGCTACTGTTTCAAAAACTTTTGTAAATGGGCATATGGTGTATGGAAATGGTGGATTTGATGAATCAAAGACTGGTATGCGCCTTCAGTTTAACAGATCTTAAATTATGCAGGTAGATAAAGACACCCTTCACGACCTCTCTATTTTTAACAGCGATGAGTCTGTGTCTATATTTAATTACCTCAATCAAACCGCGACGGTTGGTGGTAAAGAAATGCTTCGATACCTAGTTGAACATCCACTTGGTAGCATCGAAAAAATTAAAGACACACAAGCTGTAATTAAGGCCCTTGCCAATACATTGCCTACTTGGCCATCTAGTATTACCAATGGTACCATTATGGTGGTCGCTAAATATTACGAAACACAGTTTGACCCTTACCCGCAGCACCCCACCTACTTTAATAGTAACTGGTATAAAATATTTCATGCACCAGATTATGCGCTTACAAAATATACCATTACCCACTGCATTGATTTTTTAAAAGGAATGTTTGCGGTACATCAACTTTTACTGGACTACAACCAGCATCCAATTGCCTCAAGCTGGACTGAGCGTATCGAAAAAAAATTAAGTAAGCCTGCACTTGCATCGCTTCGTTTAATGGATTCAAAAACAGCAACCCCGCAACAAATTTTAAGTATTGCTGGTCAAATTAGAACAAGGCACAAGCAAGATTTTTACGATCTAATAGATTTATACAGCACCATGGATGCCTACCAAAGTTTGGCACGTGTGTTTGTAGCTGAGGACCTTTGCTTTCCAAATTTTACCACGGCGCCTACTGCATGTATAGCGGCAACAAACTGCTACCATCCACTTTTATTAACGCCCACTTCGTATAACATAACATTAGAAAAAGATAGTAATTTTTTATTTTTAACGGGCGCTAATATGGCGGGCAAGAGTACTTTTATTAAAGCCGTTGGTATTAGCGTTTACCTAGCCCATATGGGTATGGGCGTTCCTGCAAAAACAATGGAGCTTACCTTATTTGATGGACTCCTTAGTAACATCAACGTGATGGATAATATTATAAAAGGGGAAAGTTATTTTTACAACGAAGTAAAACGCATAAAAAATACCATCGAAAAAATTAACGATGGGAAAAATTGGTTGATTTTGATTGACGAACTCTTTAAAGGCACCAATGTCGAAGATGCGATGAAATGCAGCACAGCTGTAATTGAAGGCCTTCGAAAAATCAAACCTTCGTTGTTTATATTGTCAACGCACCTATACGAAATTGGCGACAACTTAAAACAGTATGCCAATATTCAATTCAAATATTTTGAAACAAGTATCAATGATGGTGAGCTTGTTTTCAATTACCAATTAAAAGAAGGTATAAGTGATGATCGACTTGGCTATCTCATTTTAAAAAGAGAAGGTGTGGTGGATTTATTACAAAACCTCTAATTTTTTTATCCCGTTAGTATTTCAGGTATTTATTCGGTGTCGTTTTTATAAGACTATATAGCCCTTACCTTTCTACAAGTATCAAAGAGTTTATATGCTTGTAAAAACAATGGGAGCCGCAGTTATGGGCGTTGATGCCATCACTATTATTGTAGAAGTAAATGTAAGCATGGGTCAGGGCTATCAAATTGTAGGCCTTCCTGACATTGCCATAAAAGAAAGTTTACAAAGAACAGAGAGCGCCATTAAATCAAATGGCTTTAGTATGCCACGCATTAAAGTGGTGATCAATTTAGCCCCAGCAGATATTAAAAAAACGGGCTCTGCATTTGACCTACCTATTGCTATTGGCATTTTAGCAGCTAGTGACCAACTTATCCAAGAAGCACAAATTCATAAATACATGCTCATGGGTGAACTGGGTTTAGACGGCACCATTCATCCCATCAGAGGGGCACTGGCCATGGCCATTCGCGCAAAAAAAGAAAACGCACTTGGCATTATTTTACCCGCTGCCAATGCCAATGAGGCTTCCATGGTAGAAGGCCTAAACGTTTATGGCGTAGCGCATTTACAAGAAGTAGTTAACTTTTTTGCCTCGGGCAAGTATCGTCCCACAAACCAAATAGATCGAGAAGCATTTTTAAACCTAGACCCTACACTTTCAACCATTGATTTTAGTGAAGTGAGTGGCCAGGATAATATTAAACGGGCCCTAGAAATAGCGGCGGCTGGATCACACAACGTTATTTTAATTGGACCACCAGGCGCTGGAAAAACCATGCTCGCCAAAAGACTCCCTAGTATTTTGCCTCCACTTAATGTAGCCGAAGCCCTAGAAACAACCCAAATTTATAGTGTTGCTGGAAAATTAGCTGCTGGGTCCTATTTGGTGCAAACAAGGCCTTTCAGGTCACCACATCATACCATTTCCGACATTGCACTGATAGGTGGCGGCAGTCATCCGCAACCCGGCGAAATATCTTTAGCCCATAACGGCGTGTTGTTTTTGGATGAATTACCAGAATTTAAAAGATCTGTTTTAGAAGTACTCCGTCAACCCATGGAAGAGCGGATGGTAAGCATAGCAAGAGCCAGCATGTCACTCACTTATCCAGCCAATTTCATGCTCATTGCATCCATGAACCCCTGCCCTTGCGGTTACTTTAACCATCCTACAAAAACCTGCAGCTGTCCGGCGGGCGCGGTAGAAAAATATTTAAACCGGGTATCCGGTCCGCTACTCGACCGCATAGACCTTCATGTAGAAGTAACCCCCGTTACCCACCACGAACTTGACCGTACCACCCGGGCCTCAGAATCAAATAGTATTAGAGAAAGAGTTTTAACGGCTAGGGCCATACAAAAAAATCGCTACCAGGGTTGTGCTAATACCTATACCAACGCACAAATTTCTAATAAAGAATTAGCCGTTTTTTGCCCGCTTGACGCTAACAGTAAGGCCTTACTAGCAGCGGCTATGGAAAAATTAAACTTAAGTGCTAGGGCCTACCACCGAATCATAAAAGTGAGTAGAACCATTGCAGATTTAGCGGGTGTTCCAAACATTTTGCCCGAACATATTGCAGAAGCCGTTCAATACAGATCCCTTGATAGGGCCAATTGGAGCGCTAGTGGAGGTTAAGCAGATAACAATAAATTAACTAATACTGGCCGGTATTTAAAAGTACAAGCGTGCATGCATCCATCGTTTCAATCCCTTTTTGCTTTGCCACCATCGTAAATGCTTCATTTTCGGTGCCCGGATTAAATATAATACGCCTCGGATTTAATGAAAACAGATAAGGTATTAATGCGTGCTGTGCAGATGGGTTCACATACAAAGTAATCGTATGAATATCAATTAAAACGGGCTCACCCGTTACAATGGGCGTATCGTCTATACGACCCTCCTTAAGACCAATGCATAAAACAGGATGTCCATGTGCTACGAGTAATTTTGTAGCCAAATAACTATAACGCTCCGGATTTTCGGAAGCTCCTACAACGAGTGTTTTTTTTGGATTGTTGGGTTGCGCTGCCATTTTTCAAAGATACATACTAATTGATCAAATTAAAGCAGGGCTTATACCCTGGACATTTTTAAATAAATTATTTTTTATGTAGTCTCAAAATATATTTTAACTTTACACCTCAAACTTTGAACCCAAACAAACAACTATACCATGGCAAAAGCAAAAAAAGTAGCTGCTAAAAAAGCAGTGAAAAAAGCCGCTCCTAAAAAAGCTGCTGCAAAAAAACCAACTGCAAAAAAAGCAGTGAAAAAAGCCGCTCCTAAAAAAGCCGCTGCAAAAAAACCAGCTGCTAAAAAAGCAGTAAAGAAAGCCGCTCCTAAAAAAGCTGCTGCAAAAAAACCAACTGCTAAAAAAGCAGTGAAAAAAGTAGCTCCTAAAAAAGCCGCTGCAAAAAAACCAACTGCTAAAAAAGCAGTGAAAAAAGTAGCTCCTAAAAAAGTAGCCGCTCCAGTTGCAGCACCAGCGCCAGTTGTAGCCCCTACGCTTTTTGAAGCGCCGGCAACACCAGAAACGCCAAACGCTTAATTGAATAATCGAACACTCGTTCGCATCATAAAAAAATCCTGTTACAATTTGTAACAGGATTTTTTTATTGCTATCTTTAAAGGACTACACTCCGTAGTGATTCAAAATCAAAAAAACATACCCATGCGCCGTTTTCTTTTTTTAATCATCCTTGTAATTCCTTCGTTACTATTTGCACAAACAGCAAATAGTGTTTTTGAAAAAACAAAAAACATGAAACGTCAATCTGGATTTTTCACTTTTTTTATAGACGAAGCAACTGGAAAAATATGGTTAGACATTGATAAATTAGGTCAAGAGTTTTTATTCGTTCATTCACTACCGGCTGGTTTAGGATCTAATGATATTGGGCTAGACAGAGGACAAATCGGAGATACTAAAATTGTATTTTTTGAGCGCGTGGGCAAAAAATTATTACTGGTTCAACCCAATTACGACTACCGTGCAAGTAGCGCCGATAAAAATGAAAAAAGAGCCGTAAAAGAATCTTTTGCAAGTTCTACCATTGCCTCTTTTGTTATCGAAGAAGAACAAGCGGGTCATTTATTAGTGGACGCTACCTCCTTTTTTGTAAAAGACACACATGGTGCAGCAGATAAAATTAAAGCCATGCGTCAGGGTACGTATTCGTTTAACGAACCCCGTTCTGCGATGTATTTTATTAATACCAAAAACTTCCCGCTCAATTCAGAATTTGAAGCGAGCATTACATTTACAGGCGGTGCCGATGCAGGTAGATTTGTAACCAGTGTAACGCCTTCACCAGAAGCGATCACACTCCGGATGCATTATTCGTTTGTTCAACTTCCTGATAATCAGTACAAACCAAGAAAATATGATATTAGGAGCGGGTATTTTGGCATCTCTTATTTTGATTACAGTTCAGACTTTACAACTCCCATCGAACAAAAATTTATTTCGAGACATCGACTCGCCAAAAAAGATCCTGCTGCACAAGTCAGCGAACCCGTTACGCCCATTGTTTATTATTTAGACAACGGCACACCAGAACCTATTAGGTCTGCACTGTTAGAAGGCGGCCGTTGGTGGAATCAAGCTTTTGAAGCAGCGGGCTACAAAAATGCATTTATTGTAAAAGTACTTCCTGATAGTTGCGACCCCATGGACATCAGGTACAATATGATTAATTGGGTGCACCGTTCTACCAGAGGCTGGAGTTATGGCGCTACCGTAACAGACCCGCGCACTGGAGAAATTATCAAGGGTCAAGTAACGCTTGGGTCACTCCGGGTTAGACAAGACTATTTAATTTTTACTGGATTACTTGCGCCATACGAAACCGGAAAGCCCGTTCCTGCCACCATGAAAGAAGCAGCACTTCAGCGTTTACGTCAACTCTCTGCGCACGAAATTGGACATACCCTTGGCTTACAACACAACTATGCGTCTAGTTATAATGATAGAGGATCTGTAATGGATTATCCGCACCCTAATGTTTTTATCAATGAAAAAGGGGAGATGGATTTTTCTAAAGTGTATACCAACGAAATTGGAGCCTGGGACAAAAGAGCCATCATGTATGGATATCAGGATTTTGAAAAAAATACCGATGAAACAAAAGCACTTCAAAATTTATTAGCAGAAAATACAAAACAAGGACTCTTATTTATTGCAGATGCGGACGCGCGCGCTGCGAGCGGCTTTCACCCTAATGCGCATTTATGGGATAATGAAAAAGACGCCACTGTTGGTTTAAAAAATACACTTGATGTTAGATCAAAAGCGTTGAATCAATTTTCTGAAAATACAATTAGAGTTGGTGCGCCACTTGCTACACTCGAAGAAGCACTTGTTCCTGTTTATAATTATCACCGCTATCAATTAGAAGCGGTTTGCAAATTAATTGGCGGTATTGACTATAGTTATAGCACCAGGGGTGATGAACAAAGAAAACCAACCTTTGTTCCTGCTGCTATGCAACAAAAAGCATTGGCTGCTGCGGTAGCTTGCTTATCTCCAACTACCTTAACATTACCAGAATTTATTGTTGCGCAAATTCCACCAAGGCCCCCTTTGTATTATAGTGGTGAATTATTTGCAAAAAGAACAGGCATGAGTTTTGATCCACTATCTGCTGCAGAAGCACTCGCCGACTTTGAACTCGCGTTTTTATTTAATCCAGAAAGAGCCAACCGTTTAACCATCAATAAAGCAAGAGGTGAAAGCATTGGCTTTGCAGAACTTATCGACGCTGTCATTTCTGAAACCTATCAAAAACCTTTAGGCAAAGGCTTACAGGAAGCCGTAGGATTACAAACACAACAAATGATTGTTACTTGGCTTTTAGGTGTGTCACAAGCAGAGCAAAGTAATTACATGGTAAAGTCTATTTGCCATGATAAATTAAACGCACTAAAAAAATGGGCAAGGGAACAAGTAAAATTAAATAAATACAAAACGCATTACGCGTATTTGATAGAACGCATAGAGCACCCGAAAGAAATAAGTTTACCGAAGCACAAAGAAATTGCACCAGGCGCACCCATTGGATGTGATATGGATTAAATAATGACTGAAACAGTTATACAAGCATTCTTAAAGGCTCTTCTAACAGAGACTTAAGGGTTTGTAAGAAAGCGGCTCCTGCTGCACCATCCACAACGCGGTGGTCGCAACTGAGGGTTACTTTCATTACATTGCCCGGTACCACTTGACCATTTTTTACAACCGGCACTTGTGCAATACCACCCACTGCAAGTATACATGCATCTGGAGGATTGATGATGGCCGTAAACTCGTCTACGCCAAACATGCCTAAGTTAGAAATGGTAAATGTGCTGCCTTCCCAATCTGAAGGTTGTAATTTTTTATCTTTTGCTTTTTGCGCAAAACCTTTTACAGTAACACCGATTTCACTAAGTGATTTGGTATCTGCAAAACGTACAACTGGTACTAGTAAACCTTCGTCTACCGCAACAGCGATACCAATATTTACATGATGGTTGGTGCGAATCGTATCACCAAGCCAACTGCTATTAATTTTTGGATGTTGTTTTAATGAAAGTGCTGTTGCTTTAACAACCATATCATTGAAACTAATTTTTACAGGTGCCACTTCATTAATTTTTGCACGCGCTGCAACAGCGGCGTCCATATCAATGCTCATGGTGATGTAAAAATGCGGCGCTGTAAATAAACTTTCGCTTAAGCGGCGCGCAATTGTTTTACGCATTTGAGAAACCGGCTGATCTTCAAAACTTACGACACCTTGGTGTGCAGCTTGAACTGCTATTGAAGCAGAAGCACCCGTTATTGGAGCAGCGGCCGCAACTGAAGCAGATGCTGGCGTATAACCATCTATATCGAATTTAGTGATGCGTCCATTATCACCCGTTCCTTGTACATATTTTAAATCAATGCCACGCTCTTCTGCCATTTTTTTAGCAAGTGGGCTCGCAAAAATTCGACCTTCATTAACAACAACCTGAACTGCAGGTGCAGCAGCAACTGGCGCTGGTGAAGAAGGAGCCACAGCAGATGCAGTAGCAGCAGGACTTGCAGCAGGCGCAGTTGCACCCGCACCACTTTTCACAGCGGCAACAATTGCATCAATATTAGTACCAGCAGCACCAATCACACAAAGTAAATCGTTCACTAAAATTTTTTCTCCTGCCTTAGCACCTTGGTATAATAAAATACCATCTTTATAACTTTCAAGTTCCATGGTAGCCTTATCAGTTTCGATATCTGCTAACACGTCTCCTTTTTTAACCGTATCACCTACATTTTTTTGCCAGCCTGCAATCACACCTTCTGTCATGGTATCGCTTAAGCGTGGCATAAGCACCACTTCTTCCATCGCAGCCACGTCAACTGCAGCAGGAGCCGCAGGTGCAGAAGCAACTGCTGGAGCATTCTCAGTGGCAGGAACTGCAGCAGGTGAACCCGCTCCAACTGATGCTATAAGTGAAGCAACATCCTCACCAGCCTTCCCAATAATAGCAAGCAAATCATTGACTTGCAATTTGCCTCCTTTTGTAGTTCCTATATGTAACAAAACGCCCTCTTGGTAGCTTTCAAGCTCCATGGTTGCTTTATCTGTTTCGATTTCAGCCAATAAATCACCTTTTTTTACCGCATCGCCCACATTTTTGTGCCAAGCTGCAATAACACCTTCGGTCATTGTATCACTTAAGCGGGGCATTAAAATCACTTCAGCCATAAGATTCGGTTGCGCTTTTAATTAAGCCTCGAAATTAAGGAAAAAAGGGATTGAGCGCCCCCAAAAAGCGCGTTTATTTGCCTAATAATAACCGAAACCTTACTTTTACGTCAAAGTGGCCACCTATGACATCCATGATTTCCGAAGGCATCGAAATAAGTGTAGAAACTTTCTACCAATCGGACTACAGTAGTGCCGTTTCGAACGAATTCATGTTTGCCTACCGCATTACCATCGAAAACCACAACCATTTTAATGTAAAACTGCTGCGTAGACACTGGGAGATATTTGATAGCTGCGGCGAACATAAAGTAGTAGATGGCGAGGGTGTGATTGGTATTCAGCCCATTATCAAACCTTCCGACCGTTACCAATACATCAGCGGCTGCAACTTAAAATCGGAGCTTGGACGTATGCAGGGCACTTATGAAATGGAAAATGAAAACAACAAAACCTTGTTTACCGTTACAATTCCAGGTTTTGATCTGATTGTGCCGTCTAAATTAAACTAATCGCCTACTTTTTGGGGCCTCCTATTAGGGCTTGTATTTGGCCTGTTCAAAAATAATTTTTGCAGGCGTTTTCATTATTTTTTCGAGCGATGTTTCTTTGTTTTTTTTAACCCAAGCTTCTACCATTCTATAGCCAACAAACTGCCCTATAAATCCTGGAGATGCATCACCAAAAACGGGGGTGTTAGGGCCATCCTGCATGTAATCACCAATTAAAGAAGGATCTTTTTCGAATAATAAATTATTTTGAATAAAAAACGACCAAATGTCTTTTTCACTTTTGTAACAACCTTCTAGTTGCGCAGCCGTGTAACCCGTTACAATACTATCTTGCTCGCTCGGTAGCACTTGCTTTAAAAAATACAAACGCTTTCCAGCTTCTACCATTTGCTCACAAAGTGGCGCTCCAGCATCTTGCAAGGGAAATAAATCATCTAGAATATTTTTCATACAATTGGTAGCCATATAGGCTGGTTCAAAACGCCTTGAAACGTAAGTAGGATAAAGGCTTTGTCCTTCTTCAGATAAATAAATAGGATTGTCTTTGCCTAAGTACATTTGTAATCCAATAGCAAGTGCATCAATAGTGATGATATTTCCAAAACTATTGATGGGGCCCATAAATGTTATCAGTTTAGTAGGTAATTTATAGTCCGGAAAATAATATTTTACATAACGTAAACCTTGTTTTATATCAGCCGCTTGTTTTGCAATAGATGCGTATTTAATGCTACTTTGTTTGTACAACGCTTGATACGCACTTATAAATAAGGGTATGTCTTTTGATGCTGTTTGAGGTGTAGTTGCTAAAATATTATATAAAAAATCTTGTGTAAATAATGGTTGTTGCCCAGCTAATTTTTGCAAAGAAACATCCAGACGAAGGGTATCTATTGCAAAAAAATCTTGTTCGTACCTTACGGTAGTAAGGGGCACTTCAATGGCACTAATATCTGGCGTTTTTTGAAACGAATTACAGCCCAGTAAAACAACAATGGCAGTGACAGATAGGAACTTAGTCATGAATCAAATTTGACACAAAGATGTTACTTAAATTCGTTAAAAAATAAACAAGATTTAAATGAGATAGGTGGTATTTGGTATGAAAAAGTTACTGACCTTTGCAGCCACCGCAGTTATCGCTATGAAAATAAGTATCGCGCAACAGAACTACCACATTGGAAATTTTGAAGAAAACACAGAGAAAATACTCGGTGCCATTGAACTTGCCAAAAAAGAAGGCGCCGATCTTATTTTATTTAGTGAAATGAGTGTTTGCGGTTACCCGGCCCGCGACTTTGTTGAGTTTGATGATTTTATAACCAAATGTTACGAAAGCATTGATACCATTAGAAAAGCAGCCGATACCATTGGCGTGCTCATTGGAAGTCCAGCGCGTAATCCGGGTAAAAAAGGAAAAGATTTATTCAACGCCGCCTTTTTCTTATACGAACAAAAAATTGTAGCTGAAATTCATAAAACATTACTGCCTACCTACGACGTGTTTGATGAAAACAGGTATTTCGAAGCAGCCAGCAGTTGGGAAGTCATTCCATTTAAAGGGAAAAAATTAGCGGTTACCATTTGCGAAGACATTTGGAACCTGGGAGACAATCCACTTTATACCATTTGTCCGATGGACGAACTCATGAAGCAGTCTCCAGATATCATGCTCAATTTAAGTGCTTCGCCATTCGATTATACCCACGACGAAGACAGAAAAGCAACGATTAAGGCCAATGTATTAAAATATAAAATTCCACTTTTTTATTGCAACGCAGTAGGCAGTCAAACAGAAATTGTTTTTGATGGAGGCTCTTATGCATTTGATAAAAATGCAAACTTATGTGGTGCGCTTCCCATGTTTAGATCAGAACTTTCTTTTTATACTTGCAATGATGATGGTACTATGCAAGAGCCAATTATAGAACCAGTGGGTCGCGTTCCCAATAAAGAATTAAACCCAGCAACACTTGTTGCAGATTTAAATATCGATCAAATATATCAAGCACTCGTACTTGGCATTAAAGATTATTTTACAAAAATGGGTTTTACCAAGGCCATACTAGGTTCTTCGGGCGGTATAGATTCGGCGGTAACCCTTGCTATTGCTACTGATGCGCTGGGTGCACAAAATGTATTAGCGGTACTCATGCCTTCCGAATTTTCTACAAAGCACTCGGTGGCAGACGCTGAATTACTCAGTAAAAATTTAGACAATCCTTACCATATAGTGCCTATTAAAAGTGTATACCATTCATTTTTAGAAACGCTAGATCCTATATTTAATGGCATGCCTTTTTCACTTGCCGAAGAAAATATTCAGAGTAGATCTAGGGGAAATATTTTAATGGCAATTGCTAATAAACTGGGCTACGTATTACTCAATACGTCTAACAAAAGTGAACTGGCTACCGGCTACGGAACTTTATACGGAGACATGGCTGGCGGACTTGGTGTACTAGGTGACCTTTATAAAATGCAAGTGTATGAACTAGCCAAATACATCAACCGAGAAAAAGAAATTATTCCTACAAATATTATTACCAAAGCACCTAGTGCCGAGTTAAGACCAGATCAAAAAGACAGTGATAGTTTACCTGATTATAGTGTGTTAGATCAAATTTTATACCAGTACATCGAAAAACGCGCCAACCCTTCTAGCATTGTAGCCTTGGGTTACAACAATGAGCTTGTACACCGTACTTTAAAAATGGTAAACACCAACGAATACAAGCGCAATCAATTTTGTCCCATTATTCGCGTATCACCAAAGGCATTTGGTGTAGGTAGAAGGATGCCGATTGTTGGAAAATATTTGTAACTATAGATTTTCAATAATTCCTGCAATACCCTGACCGCCACCAACACAAGCGGAGACCATCGAATATTTTTTATTCAACCTTTTTAAATCTTGGAGTGTTTGCACCGTTAATTTAGCGCCTGTGCAACCCAGTGGATGGCCCAGTGCAATCGCACCACCATTAATATTTACTTTTGATGTATCTAAATCTAGTTGTCTGATAACAGCTAAAGATTGTGCAGCAAATGCTTCGTTGAGTTCAATTAAATCAATGTCTTGCATACTCATATTTGCTTGACGCAATACTTTTGGAATGGCTTCTACAGGACCAATACCCATGATGCGCGGATGCACACCAGCAACAGCAACATTGACCAACCTTCCAATCGGAACAAGTCCTAATTCGAGCATCATTTTTTCAGACATGACTACCACAAAAGCCGCGCCATCACTGGTTTGTGAAGAATTACCAGCAGTTACCGTTCCATCTACCGCAAAAGCAGGTTTTAATTTTGCAAGTGCTTCAATACTTGTATCTGCGCGCACACCATCGTCCGAATCTACCACATAAGAACGCGTGGCTTTTTTGCCTTTTTCATTCACATACACTTCTTCTACCGTGATAGGTAAAATACCATCCTTGAAATAATTTTGTTGCTGCGCAGTCATTGCTTTTTGATGCGATGCATAGGCAAAAGCATCTTGATCGGCTCTTGAAATCATATATTCTTTGGCCACTGCTTCGGCAGTTAATCCCATACTTAAATAATAATCAGGATCGTTATTCGCAATTTCATAAGAAGGCACGGTTTTCCATCCAGCTGTTGGCACCAAACTCATACTTTCTGTTCCGCCAGCAATAATACAATCCGCCATACCGGATCTAATTTTTGCAGTGGCCATTGCAATACTTTCAAGTCCACTCGCACAATATCTATTAATGGTAATACCCGCTACATCTACGCCAAGGGCTCTTGCAGAAATCATGCGACCAAATTGCAAACCCTGCTCCGCTTCAGGTACGGCGTTTCCAACAATAACATCATCTACACGCGCTGCAGGTAATGCAGGCAAGGTTTTCATGAGTCCCTGAATAAGCTGAACGGCTAAATCATCGGGTCTAAAAAAACGAAAACCGCCTCTTTTACTTTTTGTTACGGCTGTTCTAAATCCGGCTACAATGTAAGCTTCTTGCATGGCTAATTATTTACCCCTCAAATGTAGTGATTTTTTATAAAAAGTTGTTTATGCAACTAAATTCTTCTTTGGGTGTACAAACCTATCTTTGTGGAGTTATGATCTACCGTCTATTAAGAAACCTCTTGTTTTGCTTTCCGCCAGAAGCCGTCCATTATTTTTCAATGAACTGGCTCAAGCGGCTTTGCCAAATTGCATGGATTAAAAACTGGCTCACGCAAAGCTTTGGTGTATCAAATCCATCACTTACAAAAACAGTATTTGGACTTTCCTTCACCAACCCCGTTGGTTTAGGTGCCGGATTTGATAAAAATGCACTTTACCTGCATGAATTAGAAATTCTTGGTTTTGGTGCCGTAGAAATTGGCACCGTTACGCCGCTTGCGCAAGATGGTAACCCAAAACCACGCTTATTTAGACTCCCAAAAGATAGAGCCCTCATTAATAGAATGGGTTTTAACAATGATGGTGCAGATGCGGTTGCAGCGCGCGTTGCAGCATGGCGCATTCACAATCCAAATAGTAAACTGATTATAGGCGGAAACATTGGAAAAAATAAAATGACCGCCAACGAAGATGCTTGGAAAGATTACCAGATTTGTTTTGAAAAATTATTTGATGTGGTGGATTATTTTGTGGTGAATGTAAGTTCACCAAATACACCCGGTCTTCGTGCACTACAAGACAAAGATGCACTGCACGAGATTTTGTCAAATTTGCAAAAAATAAATGCGACAAAAAAATCACCAAAACCCATCCTGTTAAAAATTGCCCCCGATTTAACAGAAGCACAACTAGATGATATCATTGCACTCAGTACCGAATTGCAATTAGATGGACTTGTTGCTACCAACACCACCATTGATAGACGCGGGCTTTATACAAATGAAAAAACAATTGAAGCCATTGGCATGGGCGGCCTATCTGGCAAGCCGCTAACCAACAGATCGACCGATGTAGTACGCTATTTAGCAAAGGGATTAAACGGACAAATTCCAATCATTGCAAGTGGTGGCATTTTTACAGCCGAAGATGCTACCAACACTTTAAATGCTGGTGCTACACTTGTTCAGGTATGGACCGGATTTGTATATGAAGGACCTAGCATTGTAAAAAATATTTGCTCAAAATTATAAGGTATAAAAATGGAATATTTATTCACGTCAGAGAGTTTAATTAGTTTTTTAGTACTCGTTATTTTAGAAATAGTACTAGGTATTGATAATGTCATTTTTGTGAGCATCATCATGAACCGTTTACCCAAAGAAAAACAAAAAAGAGCCAGACTTATTTGGATGGTTATGGGAATTTTAACGCGTTGCGCTCTTTTATTTGGACTCAGCTGGTTACTTGCACAAAAGGGCATTACCGTACTTCGTTTATTTGGCAACGATTTAGATATTGCCAGTATTGTAATGCTTGCGGGCGGTTTATTTTTACTCTATAAAACGGTAAAAGAAATTCACCAAAAATTAGAAGGTGAAGCAGATGAAGCAGCGGGTATTGCCTCAAAGCCACTAGCCTTTTCTACTGCTATATTTCAAATCATTTTAATTGATATGGTATTTAGTTTTGATAGTATCATTACGGCAGGTGGTACAGCAAAGCATATAGAAATTATGATTGCCGCTGTTGTTATTGCTATGATTGTTATGTTTTTATTTAGCACCCATATTTCAAGTTTCATTCACAAACACCCTACACTAAAAATGTTGGCTCTTTCGTTTTTAGTGATGATTGGCCTTGTATTAATTGTAGAAGGTTGGGATCCAAAAAATGCACATGAAATGCATTTAAAAAACTACGTTTATTTTGCGATGGCATTTTCATTTAGTGTTGAACTACTCAATATGCGCATGCGTAAAAAGTATGTGAGGCCGGTTAGCTTGAGAGAGCCTCAAATAAAAAGTGAAGATTAAGTTGCAGACTAAAACGAACAATCATTCGTAAGGTTTTTTGAAAAAGATTCGGACAAAAAAAGGTCTCACTTTTGGTGAGACCTTAATATAAGCAAGCAATCGAAAAGAGACTTTTTTGAAAAAATGGGGTGTTTAGGCCTCATTTTGAATGTCAATACTACACAATTTTTAGAAATTAACAAGTTTTTTTGATTTTTTTTAGTGCGCCCAGCCCAAGCAGCTTTAACCGCTTTATGCGATGAAAAAGAGCCGCCTTAGCGCGGCCATACTGGCCGCGCTAAGGCCTTCAAAATTTTCCAGTGCCTCAAAGTTTGCAAAAGCTCCATTTTGTTGTCGCCACCGCACAATCGCCTGCGCCACAACTACTTCTAAACCAGCTTTTTGTACCAACTGCAGCACTGATGCCTGGTTTAAATTAGACTTTGGCACACGGCCCACATCTAGGCGCAAATAAGGTGCAAGCGCCTGCAGCAGGCTATCTTTTACGCCATATACCTGTAAAATGTCTTGAACTTTCACAAAACCACCCTGTTTTTCCCGAAATCCAACAATTCGGGCCGCCAAAACGGGGCCAATGCCCTTAAGCGCCTCAAAATCTTGCACAGACGCGGTATTAATATCAATAGGAGCGGCCTGCGCGTAAGCTGGCTTGGAGGCAGTAGCCCATGGCTTGGATACGGTGTTTTTAATGGAGGTGCGAACATAAGGCGCCAAACGGGTGGCTAAGGCAGGCGGCATGCCCCATATTTTAAATAGGTCTTTCCCAGATTTAATGATACCACCTTTTGCCCTGTAATGATCTAAGGTACTTGCCAGCTTTGCACTAAAGCCAAGTGATTGAAGCGTGGCTACAGAAGCCGTATTGGGGTCAAAAACAAAAGGGTCCTTTCCTGTAAAGTCTGCAACCTCTGCAAATGCATCACGCAAATACATCGTATCAATACCAAACTGTTCGAGCGCGAGTGGTATGAGTAGGTCTGGTTTTTGTTGCCATAAAAATTTTGGAAGCACCAACACCATGCCAATCATGACAAGCAAAACAAAGGCTGCCCATCTTTCTGGTTTAGAAAAATAAAAATAAGTACGCGGTTTATTTGGATGAGATGCAGACACATGGCAAACTACAGGCTAATTTGAAGTCCGTCGTAAGCCAAAGAAACATTTGCGGGAAGTTCATCTGAAACAACTGTATGAACCCCCATCTGATGAGAAATATGCGTCAAATAAACCCTCGGAATTTCAAGGGCATTGGCTAGTTCTATGGCTTCTGATAAGGTAAAATGAGAAAGGTGTTTTTGTTTGCGCAGTGCATTAATCACAAGCACTTTAGAACCTTTTATTTTTTCCTGCTCCTGTGGTTCAATATAATTGGCATCGGTGATATAGGTAAAATCGCCCATTCTAAAACCAAGTACCGGCATTTTATGGTGTGCCACATGTATGGGCTGCAGTTTTATATCCCCCACCATAAATGGATCACGGTCAATACCTATAATATTTAAATCTGGCACACCCGGATAACGGGTTTCTGTAAATGCATAATAAAAATCGCGCCTTATGGCCTGCTCGGTATTGGCACCTGCGTAAAGATCAATGGGCTTTTTAGAAAAATGATTAAAAGCCCTAATATCGTCTAGGCCAGCAATATGGTCTTTGTGGGGGTGGGTAAACACTACAGCGTCCAAACGCTCTGTTTTTGAGCGAAGCATCTGGTACCTAAAATCGGGGGTGGTATCAATAACAAAACTCGTGCTGGCAGATGAAACCAAAATGCTGGAACGTAAACGGTTGTCTTTGGGATCTTGAGAACGGCAAACATCACAATGACAACCAATCATGGGTACACCACTACTAGTTCCGGTTCCTAAAAAATTAATATTTAAAGCACCGTGTTGCAAATTTTATGCAGCCACTTCGTTAATGGCTAGCTTTAAAACCGATTCGTATAACTTTTGAGATTCGAGTGTTAATTTATCGTACTCGATATTTAATTGTGGGATTAATTCAAGTAAAGTATTAATCCGTCCTTCTGTATTTAAAAACTTATTTAAGACCACAATTTTTTTGGCTTCCAATAAACACCAACCACTCTGAAAAGTTCCACGCTCATACCTTACCACATATTCAGATTCTCCTAAAATATCTCCTAACTTATCTAAATTGGTTTGTGTGTATTTCATAGTCAATTACAACAAAAAATGTTCTAACAAAAGTAAGCGACTATTCCACCATAACAAGATTTCAAAAAAAGTATTTATTCACATTAATTGCCCTTTGGAACCATTTTTATGACCGGTACAATCATTTCTTCTAAACTTATCCCCCCATGTTGAAAAGTATTTTTATAATAGCCCACAAAGTGGTTGTAATTATTGGGATAACATAAAAACCCATCTTCTTTTGCAAACACATAACTAGAGTTTACAGTTGGCACAGGTAAGCCTGCTTTTGTAGGATCTTTAAATGCTAAAACATCTTTTGCATCATAGTCTAAATTGCGGCCATGCTTGTAGCGTAAATTAGCCGTGGTTTGTTTGTCACCCACAATTTTATTAGGGGTGTTTACACGCACACTTCCATGGTCTGTGGCTAGTACAATTTTAATTTTTTTATCCGCAATTTTTTTGAGCGCTTGAAATAAAGGACTGTGTTCAAACCAGCTTTTGGTAAGGCTTCGGTAACTAGATTCATCACTAGCTAGTTCTTTTAAAACTTCCATTTCAGTTCTTGCATGACTTAGCATATCAACAAAATTATAGACAATAACACTCAAGTCATTTTGCAATAAATTGTGCATGTTTGCTAGCAGCTGTTGTGCGTCTGCATGGTTCACGATTTTATGATAGCCAACGCGCAAGTCCTCTTTTTTTAATTTGGCAAGATGTGCCCGCATAAATGTTTCTTCGAATAAATTTTTACCCCCTTCGTCATCGTCGTTTTTCCACTCCTCCTTAAACTTTTTTTCTATATCAATGGGTAACAAACCGGAAAAAATAGCATTTCTACAATAGTGGGTAGCCGTAGGTAAAATAGAGTAAAAAGTATCTTCTTCTAACACCCTGAAATATTCTTGAAAAATGGGTTGAATGGCCTTCCACTGATCAAAGCGTAAATTGTCAATTAAAATAAAAAAAGTACTCGTTCCTTTTTCTACATGGGGCAGTACTTTAAACTGCAACAATTGATGACTCATAATGGGTGCATGTGCTGCACCTGGCGCTACCCAGCTCTCATAATTTTTACTGATGAATTTAAAAAATGCAGCGTTGGCTTCCTTTTTTTGTGCTTGTAAAATTTCACGCATTTCTGGACTATCTGACTTCTCCATTTCGAGTTCCCAATACACCAGTTTTTTATAAATTTCCATCCACTCATGAAAATCCGGATTCTCCTGAAGCTGCATAAATAGTTTGGTAAACTCTTGTTGATAGGCGGCCGTAGTAGAAGCTGCTACAAGGTCTTTTTTGTCCATTATTTTTTTAAGACTCAGCAGTACCTGATTTGGATTTACAGGCTTAATCAGGTAATCGCTGATTTGCCTTCCAATGGCCTCATTCATGAGGTTTTCGGTTTCGTTTTTAGTGATCAGTACAACTGGTAAATGCGGGTGGTCCATTTTAATGCGGCTCAGTGTTTCAAGGCCACTCAAACCGGGCATGGTTTCATCCAAAAGCACTACATCAATAGCATTAGATCCCAAATATTCAATGGCGTCATATCCATTGGTAAACGTAACTACTTCGTAGCCCTTTTGTGTTAAAAAGATTTGTTGAGATTGCAAGCTATCTACTTCATCATCAACCCATAATATCCGTCCTAATTGCATCAATTGAAGGTATTTAGTTAAAAAACGCTGCGTAAATCTATTTCATTCTTTGCTATCGAACTTCTATTTGTATTTTCGCAGTAGCCAATAAGTGGCAGTTTAACAATTTAACAACAGGCATGGCAGCACCCAAAAGAAAAATCATCAACGATCCGGTGTACGGATTTATCACCATCAATCATCCCCTGATTTTTTCAATTCTTGCCCATCCTTATTACCAAAGATTAAGAAGAATTACCCAAATGGCCATGGGTCAGCTCGTGTATCCGGGTGCCGTACATACTAGATTTCACCATTCACTCGGCGCTTATCATTTAATGGGCAACGCGGTTAATGAATTAAGAAGCAAAGGAACTGAAATTACCGAAGAAGAAGAGATAGCAGTTAAGGCGGCTATTTTATTACATGATATTGGACATGGGCCTTATTCGCATGCACTTGAACATGTGGTTGTAAAAGGTGTGCACCACGAAGCACTATCGCTTCAAATCATGCACGAAATGAACGCCGCATTTGATGGCCAACTCACCCTCGCCATACAAATTTTTACGGGCGCTTACCACAAACCTTTTTTACACCAGCTCATTAGTGGACAGCTCGATGTGGACCGCATGGACTACCTCAGTAGAGATAGCTTTTTTTGCGGCGTTAGCGAAGGCGTGATTGGTTACGATCGTATTTTAAAAATGCTCGTCGTGGTAGATGGTCAACTTATGATTGAAGAAAAAGGAATTTATTCGGTCGAAAAGTTTTTAGTAGCGCGTAGGCAAATGTACTGGCAAGTATACCTACATAAAACAGTTTTATCTGCCGAAAAAATGATGGTTAAAATTTTAGAACGTGCGCGCAGTTTGTATACAAGTACCGATGCAGCCATGCAAACACAGTCGGCACTGGATTATTTTTTAGGTGCATTTACAGGTGTTATGGATTCATTTGCATTGGCGCAGTTTTGCGCGTTAGATGACCATGATATTATGCATGCCATAAAGCGGTGGAGTGCACATCCAGACAAGGTTTTATCGCTTTTATGTAGCCGTTTTTTAACACGTAAGCTATACAAAACAACCATACAATCGGAACCATTTTTAGCAGCTATCATTGCAGCCAAACAAAAAGAAAGTCTAGCCGCTTTTGAATTAGACCCTTCAGAAGTTGACTATGTTTGTTTCACCGGAGAAGCCACCAATACACTCTACCAAACCAAAGACGAACGGATCAATATTTTATTTAAAGATGGAAGCATTAAAGACATTTCTGCAATAGACAATGCTTTAATTCACCAAAACTTATCCGCTGCCGTTAAAAAAAATTACATTTGTCAACTACTATAATTTTCTAGTATGCAATTCACTGCACAACAAATAGCCTTACTCGTTTCTGGTACCATCGAAGGTAGTCCGGACACCACGGTTACTTCATTTGGTAAAATTGAAGAAGCAACAGCTGGGCAACTTTCTTTTTTAGCCAACCCTAAATACGAAGACTATTTATATACAACAAAAGCGTCCCTTATTATTGTAAATGAAAACTTACAATTACAAAAAAATACAACGGCTACACTGGTGCGTGTTAAAGATGCGTATACCGCTTTTGCTACCTTACTTACTACGTATCAAAATTTAAAAGCGCAGCAAAAAAAAGGTATTGAAACACCAAGTCATATTGCTTCAACTGCTTCACTAGGCACCGATGTTTTTGTGGGCGCCTTTGCATACATTGGTGAAAAAGTAACGATTGGAAACAATACCAAAATTTTTCCGGGTGCTTATATTGCAGAAAACGTTTCTATAGGAAACAACAGTACGGTACATGTGGGTGTGAAAATTTATGAAGATTGTATCATTGGAAATGATGTAATCATTCATGCCGGAACCGTGATTGGAAGTGATGGCTTTGGCTTTGCACCTCAACCAGATGGTAGCTATCAAAAAGTGCCTCAAATTGGCAATGTAATTATTGAAGATCAGGTAGAAATTGGGGCAAATACCACAATTGACCGCGCCACTATCGGATCTACTATCATTAAAAAAGGCGTGAAACTCGATAACCTCATTCAAATTGCCCATAATGTAGAAATAGGTAGCCAAACAGTGATAGCCGCTCAAACCGGTATTAGTGGCAGTACCAAACTAGGGCAAAAAATTATGATTGGCGGTCAGGCAGGCATTGCAGGACATTTAACCATTGCAGATGGGGTTAAAATAGCCGGTGGAGCTGGTGTCACCAAAAATTTAGACGGTGAAGGCAAATCCTATGCAGGCTTCCCAGCTGAAGACGCCAAACAGTCATTCAAAACCCAGGTTTACACCAGACAACTACCAGAATTGGAAAAAAGGGTTAAAGAATTGGAAAAATTAGTTACACAATTGCTTCAAAATGGTTCTAAATAGACCAAAACAGTGGTTTAACCACCCATAAATCATATTTTTGTGCTAGATTTTATCGAAATTAACATTCTAGCATGGACCAACATTTTAACCCAGACAAGCAACATACCCTAGCAAGCTCTATTGGTATCAGCGGAACTGGATTACATACAGGCGCACTTGTAGACATGACCCTTAAACCTGCAAACCCAGGTTTTGGATTCCAATTTCAAAGAACCGACTTAGAAGGACAGCCTATCATTAAGGCCGATTGCGATTTGGTAACAGATACGAGCAGGGGAACCACGCTGCAAGTTGGCGATGCAAAAATTAGCACTGTCGAACATATTTTAGCAGCACTTGTGGGCTTGGGTGTAGACAATGTACTCATCCAAGTAAACGGTCCAGAAATTCCTATTGTTGATGGTAGCTCTGCTCCCTTTATTGAGCTTATCGATAAAGCAGGTGTACTAGAACAAGATGCAACCAAACAGTGGTATAGCATCGATGAAAACATTTTTCATTACGACGAAGATAAGCGTGTAGAAATGGTGGTGTTACCGGCACTTGATTATCAAATTACAACACTTATCGATTTTAATAGTCCGGTATTAGGAACGCAACACGCAGGTTTAAAAACCATCAAAGATTTTAGAACTGAGATTGCACCTTGTCGTACGTTTTGTTTTTTACACGAGCTAGAAGCCTTACTAGATAACGATTTAATAAAAGGTGGCGATATCAACAACGCCATTGTAGTAGTAGACAGGCCAGTTACTGATGATGAAATGACAAGGCTTGCAAAAGTATTCAAGCGCGAAAAAATTGAAGTAAAAAGCGAAGGCTATTTAAATAATTTAGAACTCCGTTTTCCCAACGAACCTGCAAGACACAAGCTACTTGACATTATTGGTGACCTAGCACTCATAGGCTATCCAATTAAAGGAAGAATTATTGCGAACAGACCAGGTCATAGTAGTAACGTTGCTTTTGCTAAAAAAATTAAACAGTACATCAAAAAAAATAAACACGTTAAAGATGTACCAGTTTATGACCCTACTATTCCTCCCGTATTATCACTGGTGCAAATAGAAAAAACATTACCCCACAGACATCCGTTTTTACTCGTAGATAAGATCATTGAATTAACAGACACATACATTGTAGGTGTGAAAAATGTTTCATTTAACGAATGGTTTTTTCCGGGCCACTTTCCAGGTAATCCTGTTATGCCAGGTGTGTTACAAATTGAAGCACTTGCACAAACAGGCGGAATCCTTTGCATCAACTCCATGCCAGAAGGACTATACGATACCTACTTTTTAAAAATAGATAATTGTAAATTCAAACAAATGGTAAGACCTGGTGATACCATGGTTTTAAAATTAGAATTTACGGGGCCTATCAGAAGAGGTATCTGCGAAATGCGTGGCACCGTTTATGTAGGCGGAAAAGTAGCTACCGAAGCAGACCTTGTGGCGCAAGTAGTTAAAAGATCCGAAGCACTTTAAAACAAACACATGACACATCCATATACCTATATAGATCCTAATGCAAAAGTTGCCCCCAACGCAAAAATTGATCCATTTACCGTTATCCACGGTGATGTTCAAATTGGAGAGGGTACATGGATTGGCAGTAATGTAACCATCATGGATGGAACGCGCATTGGAAAAAATTGCAGAATATTTCCAGGAGCTGTTCTTGGCGCTGTGCCACAAGATTTAAAATTTGACGGCGAAAAAACAACCGTAGAAATTGGAGACAATACCACCATTCGTGAATTTGTAACCATCAATAGAGGTACCACTGATCGTTGGAAAACCAAAGTGGGTAACAACTGCTTGATTATGGCCTACTCGCACGTTGCACACGACTGTGTCATTGGCGACAACTGTATTTTAAGTAATAGCGTACAATTAGCCGGTCACGTAGTACTTGGTGATTGGGTTTGGATTGCAGGCGTGAGTGCGGTGCACCAATTTGTAACGATAGGTCAACATTCTTATATTGCCGGAGGTAGCCTTGTAAGTAAAGACATTCCTCCATATATTAAAGCAGTGCGCAACCCTTTAAGTTATGGTGGGGTAAACAGTGTAGGACTTAAACGCAGGGGATTTGAATTAGAAAGAATCAATCACATTTTAGATATCTACCGTATCATTTTTAATAAAGGACTTAACACTACACAAGCCTTAGAATTTATTGAAGAAGAATTACCAGCCAGTGATGAGCGCGATGAAATTGTCACTTTTATCAGAGAAAGTGGACGCGGCATTATCAAAAGATTTGTAAAAGGCGCAAGCGAAGAAGATTAATACCATGTACATCCAACTCGAGCAAATCGGAAAAAAATACAATCGGGAATGGATTTTTCGCGGACTCTCCTATACATTTCAAGCAGGTAAAAAATATGCTATTACTGGGCCAAATGGCGCTGGTAAAAGCACACTACTTCAAACTATTGCAGGTAGCACTGTATTATCGGAAGGAAGTATCAAATACAGCATAGACGGACAAGAAATACTTCCTGAAAATGCTTTTACTAGCCTTAGTATTTGCGCTCCTTACCTAACACTCATAGAAGAAATGACGGCACTGGAATTTCTAGCTTTTCATGAAAGCTTTAAATGTTTTATGCCCGGCATCACACCAGATACGGCATTAGAAATAATTGGATTAATGACTGCTGCCAATAAACAAATCAGGTATTTTTCAAGTGGCATGAAACAGCGTATAAAATTAGCACAAGCTATTTTTTCAGATGTACCAGTTTTATTTTTAGACGAGCCGTGTACCAATTTAGATGAAACGGGATATGCACTTTACCAATCACTCATTCAAAACTATGCATCCCATAAATTAATCATTGTAAGTAGTAATGACAAAGCAGAATATCATTTTTGCGAAGAAGTGATTGATATCAAAAATTATAAATAAGCATGAACCCTAATATCGAAGCGCTCTACCAAACCGCTGGTAAACATGAGAAAACCATTGTTGGACTCATGAGTGGCACTTCACTAGATGGACTTGATATTGCTGTTTGTAAAATTTCAGGAAGTGGTAGTCATACCAAACTTAGTGTTACCCATTATACAACAGTCCCCTACACCGAAGATTTTAAAACTGCCGTTCGAAAAATTTTTTCCATCAAAGCCGTAGATTTAGAAGCGGTAACACTCTTGCATGCGCATCTAGCAAGGATTCACGCTACTATGGTTTTATCTGCACTTGAAAGCTGGAAACTCAGCACCAGTGGTATCGATTTAATTGCAAGCCATGGACAAACCATTTACCATGCGCCAAAATTTTTGCACCCTACAAGCGAATACGGTAATGCTACGCTACAAATTGGTGACGGAGATATACTAAGCACTGCAACGGGCATTATTACTTTAAGTGATTTTAGACAAAAGCATATTGCAGCGGGTGGCGAAGGTGCTCCACTGGCATTATTTGGCGACACTATTTTATTTTCTAGTGAAACGGAAAATAGAATCCTGTTAAATATGGGAGGTATTGCCAATTTTACGTACTTGCCTGCCGGACAAACTACACATATTATTAGCACAGATGTAGGACCCGCCAATACACTCATTGATCGTTATGTAAAAGCAAGTTATAATGGCCTTAGTTACGATGCAAACGGTGAAATTGCAAATACCGGTACTATCAATGAGGCCTTTATAAACGAAGTATTAGCGCATCCATTTTTTAGCGCAGGGTTTCCTAAAACAATTGGACCGGAATTATTTAACCTAGATTTTATTGCAGACGCTTTAAAAAATGCGGGCATTGTTGCAATGGCGCATCAAGACATGGTGACATCACTCAGTTTTATTACCGCACGTGTGATAGCCGATGGTATTATTAAAGTGGTAGGTGATGCTACTAAAAATATTGTGATTTATGCAAGTGGTGGTGGTATTCACAACGCCTATATTATGCAGCAGTTACAAAATATGTGTCCGGACGCTACTTTTAAAAATTTAGAAACATTGGGGGTGCATCCAGACGCCAAAGAAGCTGTACTTTTTGCAGTTTTAGCCAACGAAGCACTTGCAGGATCACCTACACTTAGTATGGGAAAAATTAGCTTCCCACAGTAAAATTATCTGCGTTTCGGTACGCATTAATAAGTGCAATTTCTCCTGCTTTACCGCCACCGGCTTTACCATGTTCCATACCATAAATACCTCTGAAACCTTTGTTGTGGATGTGTTTGAACAGATTCTGATAATTCATTTCACCGGTACCTGGTTCGTTACGGCCCGGATTATCCCCTATTTGAAAATAAGCAATTTCGTCCCAGCATAAATTAATGTTAGCTATCATATTCCCTTCATTTCTTTGCATGTGGTACATGTCAAATAGAATTTTACAAGATGGGCTATTAAGCGCTTTACAAATCGAATAGGTTTGATCGGTATGTCTTAAAAACAAATCGGGCGTATCACTAAGTGGCTCCAATACCATTATTAAATTGTGCTTTTCTAAAATGTCGGCACCATACCTGAGCGACTCTATTACCCGAGCGGTTTGAATACCCATCGGAAGTTTACGATCAAAATTACCAGGCACTACAGTCATCCATTTGGCATTACAACGCTTGGCAACTTCAACAGCATCATTACAATATTTAATAAATTTTTCACGCCACTGCTTATCGCCACTTGTTAAAGAAGTTTGTAGCGGCCAGTTATCATAGGCAATCACAAACACACCCATACGCATGTTTAAGCTAGCAAGTGTATCACCTATTTTTTGTTGCATAGCAGGTGTCCTAGACATCATGCCATTGTCTTCGATGGATCTAAATCCAACACTATGTGCAAATTTAATTTGCTCAATAAAATCAGGGCCAGCATGTGCACTAAACATACCATCATGAAAAGCATAATCGGCAGTAAACGGTTTTGACTCCAATGCTTGAGGGGTAGTAGCTGCAGCCTTACTCATAAATGGTAACGAACCGGCAGCAAGTACAGCACCAGATAAAATATTTTTCTTCAAAAAATTTCTTCTTTCCATGATGATTAATTGATAAGATTAGCGCCTACTGGCAATCAATAAATTAAGATCCGTGTATTTTAAATCAAATTTTTGACTGATATAAAAATCGGTTAAGGCACCTTTAAATAAATAAATACCCTCTCTCACATTTACGTCATGCCAAAGCATTTCATCAAGTCCACCCTCGTCACTAATCGTAAGCATAAGTGGCATGAGTACATTGCTAATGGCTTGACTCGCTGTTCTTGCAAAACCAGATGGAATATTAGGTACCCCATAATGTATCACACCATGTTTTACAAAAGTTGGTTTTTCATGACTTGTAAGTTCACTGGTTTCAAAACAACCGCCTCTATCAATGGCTACATCGATAATAATACTACCGGGCCTCATGGCTGCAACCATTTCTTCGGTAACCACAACCGGTGCTCTACCATATTCATTGCTGAGTGCACCCACCGCAACTTCACATGTTTTTAATTGCTTGGCTAAAATTTTAGGCTCTAACACAGAAGTCCAAACGCGCTGACCTAAATTATTTTGCAGTTGCTTCAGCTTGTAAATATCATTGTCAAATACTTTTACCGATGCGCCTAATGCAAGTGCATTGCGGGTAGCACTTTCACCAACAATGCCAGCACCTACAATAACTACTTTAGTAGGCGGAATACCACTAATACCGCCGAGTAATACCCCTTTACCTTTATTAAAACTGCTCAGGTACTGGGCTGCAATAAGCATAACGGCACTACCCGCTATTTCACTCATACTACGCACAATAGGATAGGTACCACTTGCATCTTTAAAATTTTCAAAACTTAAGGCCGTAATTTTTTTCTCCATCATTTTTTGAATATCCGCTTGTTGCAATGCAGAATAATGGATGGGAGAAATGATAATTTGATTGAGTTGTAATAAGGGTAAATCTTCAGAAACAATAGGTGCACTTTTTACAAGAATCGGACACTTATAAATTTCATGTCTGTCAAAAACAATTCTTGCCCCCGCTTCACTATAATCTGCATCGGAGTAATGACTTCCCTCCCCCGCCAAATGTTCAATAGAAACTTCATTGCCATTGGAAACCAACACACCAACCGCCTCTGGAGAAAGTGCAATTCGATTTTCTTGAAACGCCGTTTCCTTTGGAATACCAATTTGCAATTTGGCGCCAAGTGGTTTGATGTCTAATGTTTCTTCGAGGGTTTCGTATAAAAAAGAAGCAGAAATAGTTGGTTTACTAGTAGCCATAATTATTTTTATTTGCTAGTATCTAGCTGGGTTACTTATAAAGTTAAGATTTTACGGCAGAATAAATATGTCTCGTTTGTTCATCTACCCGTGATAACCGAATCTCAAAAAAAGGACCCGTTAACAGCGCAGGTACATTTTCGGGCCATTCAATCAAACAAGTGTCGCCACTGTGCAAATGTTCGTCAATACCTGCCCTAACAGCCTCTTCCAAAGATCCAAGACGGTACCAATCCATATGAAATATAGCGCCTCCCTGATACTGATACTCATTTACAATGGCAAAAGTTGGACTACTCACCGCATCCTGCACACCAAGCATTTTGCAAAGCGCATGGATAAACGTGGTTTTACCTGTACCCATCGGTGCATAAAAAGCCCAAATTGGCGTATCCTTTCCTTCGGCCCAAGCGGCAGATACCACTTCATGTATTTGGTCTAAGGTGAAATTTTGCTCCATCAAACAAATATACAAACAAAGGCCTCCGAATGAAGTAACTTTGTAGCAAATTAAATCGTATGGAAAAAGTGAATTGGAAGGTAAAAGGCATGAGCTGTACCAACTGCGCACTTAGTGTAGATAAGGTAGTTACAGGCCTCGGTATGGAGGAAGTAAAGGTAAATTTCATGGGCGGGGAATTAAGTTTTAATGCACCAGCAAATACCAATAAACAAAATATACAAAAAGGAATAGAAGCACTTGGTTATGAGGTAGAAGGAGAGGGTGTAGAAAGTGAAAAAAAATCAAAAAAAATATTTAGTTCTCCGCTACAACGCTTTTGGTTTTGTTTTGTTTTTACAGCGCCCCTTATGCTACATATGGTTCCTGGCGTACATATCCATGTACTCATGAATCCATATGTTCAACTGGGTTTAACCATCCCCGTGTTTATAGTTGGTATGGGTTATTTTGGAAAAAGTGCTGTATTAAGTTTATCCAAAGGGGTTCCTAACATGAATGTGCTGGTAGCGCTTGGCGCACTTGCTGCATTTGGCTATAGTTTATATGGCACTATTATAGGAGAGGCCGAAAATTATTTATTTTACGAAACCACAGCTACTATTTTAACCCTCGTTTTTTTTGGTAATTGGCTTGAAGATAGATCAGTACAAACAACACAAGCTGCTTTAAAAAAATTAGCGGTATCTCAAAAGACAATGGCGAACCTCATTGCCTTTGATGAAAACCACCAAGAACTTGTTTTTCCTGTCGAAAATACCAGTTTAAAAGTAGGCGATATTGTACTGATCAAAAATGGAGAAACGGTACCCATGGATTGTAAAATTTTGTGGGGCGAAGCCAGTATTAACGAGGCCATTATTTCTGGAGAAAGCGTACCTATTATTAAAAAAATGAACGACCTACTTATTGGAGGCAGTATGGTGGAGTCGGGTACTATCAAGGCCTATATCACTGCTGTTGGAGAAAGCACCGTACTTGCCAATATTTTACAACTTGTAAAACAAGCACAAACAGAAAAGCCACCCGTTCAACAACTGGCAGATAAAATAAGCGCCATTTTTGTACCTACTGTTATTGGTATTGCAATACTAACTATTGTAGGAAATTATTTTTTTGCTTCACTCCCATTTAGTACGTCATTACTAAGAGGTATAGCCGTACTCGTAATTTCTTGTCCATGCGCAATGGGCCTCGCAACGCCTGCAGCCATTGCAGTTGGGCTTGGTAGGGCCGCTCGTAATGGTGTGCTATTTAAAAACGCTAGAAGTTTAGAGATATTTAAAAGTATCAAGCAAGTGGTGTTTGATAAAACGGGAACGCTTACTACTGGAAAATTTACGGTTACTAATTTTACCTTGTCCCCTACTGCAAGTATCGATGAAACTACATTTAAACAAATTGCGTTTTCACTAGAAAAATATGCCAACCACCCTATTGCAAATGCGATTGCAGCAGCATGGAAAACAAAAGAAGATATTCGCTGGCAAAAAATAGAAGAACAAAAAGGTCTAGGCATGTTTGCTACTGACAAAGAAGGCAATACTTACATAGCGGGATCATTTAAAGTAGCAACACAATACACCACAGACCATAGCCACAATGTGTATGTAATAAAAAATAATATACTACTAGGCTTTATAGATGTTGCAGATGAAATTAGACCGGAAGCAAAAGAAGTGATTGCAACACTAAAACGCATGGGCCTTCAACCCATTTTATTAAGCGGTGATAAAAAAGAAAAATGCGCACTCGTTGCCAATGAACTTGGTATCACGCAGTTTTATTATGAGCAAACGCCCGCAAATAAACTAGATAAAATTGGAGCATTAAGCCTTCAAATGCCTACTGTCATGGTGGGTGATGGCATCAATGATGCGCCAGCACTTGCTAAAGCAACTGTTGGCGTTTCATTAAGTGAAGCTTCTCAAATAGCCATGCAAAGTGCACAAGTAGTACTCATGAACCACGGTATTAAAAATTTACCGTTGGCTTTAGGACTTGGTAAACACACGTACATTACCATCAAAGAAAATTTATTTTGGGCCTTTGCTTATAATATTGTTGCAATTCCAGTAGCTGCATTTGGGTATTTAAATCCAACGTTTGGCGCACTTGTAATGGGACTTAGTGATGTAGTGCTGGCTATTAATTCTATCCGACTTAATTTTAAAAGGGTAACACGCTAAGCGCCTCATGTCAACTGCACTACAAATACTAGAAAAATATTGGGGGCACAACCAATTTAGGCCTTTACAAGCGGGTATTATTGAAGCAGTAGTATCAGAAAAAGATGTATTGGCACTTCTACCTACAGGGGGCGGAAAATCTATTTGCTTTCAGGTTCCTGCACTTTTAAAAGATGGCATGTGCCTTGTTATTAGCCCCTTAATTGCCTTGATGCAGGACCAGGTGAACAACTTACAAGAAAAAGGTATCGAAGCAGCTGTTATTCATAGTGGTATGCCTTTTATGGCCGTTAAAGAAACCTTGCAAGCATGCACAAGCGGTGCTTATAAATTTTTATACCTTTCTCCAGAACGTATCGAATCTAATTTATTTAAAGAGTATTTACCAGCACTTGACATTTCCCTCATTGCTGTAGATGAAGCCCATTGTATTGCACAGTGGGGTTACGATTTTAGGCCTCCCTATTTACGCATTGCTGCCTTAAGAAATGAACTTCCCGGCGTTCCTGTTATTGCATTAACTGCATCGGCAACAAAAGAGGTGGAATCAGACATCATTGAAAAATTATCTTTTAAAGCCTATGCTATTTTTAGGCAGCCGTATATACGTCCTGCACTTTCGTATAGTTATTTTGAAGTAGAAAGTAAAATTAACAAGACCCTAGAAATCATAAATAACGTAAAAGGTGCAGGTATCGTTTACTGTAATACCCGAAAACAAACAAAAGATATTTCCGAACTTTTACAACTTCAAAAAATAAGTGCCGACTTTTACCATGCTGGTTTAAGCGCAGATGAAAGACAAAAAAAGCAAAAAAAATGGATGGTAGGCGAAACGCGTATCATGGTTTGCACATCTGCATTTGGCATGGGTATCGACAAGGATGATGTTAGAACTGTAATACATTATGAAATGCCTGACTGCCTCGAAAACTATTACCAAGAAGCAGGTAGGGCGGGCAGAGATGGCAAAAAAGCATACGCCGTTTTATTAGCAACAAAGGCAGACATTACAAAAGCCCGTAAGCTAAACGAAACAAGGTTTCCAGCCATTGATACCATTAAAAATATTTACCAATCTATTGCTAATTATTTGCAATTGCCGGTAGGTATTGGCGAAGGAGGTTACTATAATTTTAACCTACTTGAGTTTTGCAATAATTTTAAATTAGACATACCAGTGGTAACCCAAACACTAAAAGTGTTAGAGCAAGAAGGGCATATCCAGTTTTCAGAAAATATATTTTTACCTACCCAGGTAAGTTTTATTTGCTCCAAAGAAAGTTTAGAAAATTTTCAGGAAGCATATCCTGTATTTGAACCGCTTATTAAAGCCCTTTTAAGAAGTTACCAAGGTATATTTGACAATCGTATTTCGATATTTGAAAAAAGAATGGCGGGCATTTGTAAGCAAAGTATTGAAACCATACAAAACCAACTTCAACAATTAGCGGGCATGGGTATTATCGAATATTTACCTCAAAAAGAAACGCCTCAAATTCATTTTTTGTTGAACCGTGCACCAGCCGCTTTTTTACACATTGATCAAGACCAATACCTTGCAAGAAAAGAGGCTTTTACCACGCGTATTAATACACTTATTAATTTTGCAATACAGCCAGGTTGCTGCCGTAGTGTTTTTATTGGTCATTATTTTGGAGACACAGACACAAGTTCTTGTGGGATTTGTGATTATTGCCTTGCGCACAAAAAAAGCAAACTAGAAAACGCGGCATTTAGTTCCATAGAACAACAATTGTATACATTACTCACTAAATCTCCCAGTGCAATTGACCAACTTTTAATAAACATTGGAAAAGAAAAGGAAGAAGAAGTCTGGGAAGTGATTCGGTTTTTAGAATCTGAAAACAGATTGATTATGAACGAAGACGGCACGATACAACTGGTTTAGTTGTGTTTTAACAAAAAATTGGAAGTTCGACATTACCAATACTTATAAATTTATCTTTATTTCACATAAAACACAATCCCATGGAAGAAGCAAAAAAATACAAGATTTTACTTTGTGAAGATGACACCAACCTAGGTATGGTTTTAAAAAACTACTTAGAATTAACAGACTATGATGTAACACTTGAGCGCGACGGCCGTTTGGGATTGGCTGCTTTTCAACGTGAAAAATTTGACATTTGTTTGTTAGATGTCATGATGCCCAATATGGACGGGTTCACACTAGCGGAATCCATTAGAGATGTAGATCCTGATATGCCATTATTCTTTTTGAGTGCTAAAACCATGAAAGAAGATATTATACAGGGTTACAAACTAGGTGCCGATGATTATATCACAAAGCCATTTGACAGTGAGGTTTTGCTTTTAAAAATTAAAGCGATTTTAAAGCGAAGCGAGGAAGAAAATAAAATCAACGACAATATTGAATTTGATTTAGGCAACTACCATTTTAACCCAAGACTTCGTGAACTAAAAATTGGTGCAACTGTTCATGTTTTATCGCCTAAAGAAAATGAGCTCCTTAAAATGTTAGCTGAACATAAAAACGATTTACTCCAAAGAGATAAAGCATTAAAAAAGATTTGGGGCAGCGATACATATTTCAACGGAAGAAGTATGGATGTGTATATTGCTAAACTACGCAAGTACCTAAAAGAGGATACACAAATTGAAATCGTTAACATTCATGGTAACGGATTTAGACTTGTAGCTCCTTAGTAGTTACTCAGAAAATAAATTAGTCTTATTTGATAAGCCCTCTAAACGGCCAAGGTGTGTATACGCTTTGGCCGTTACTTCTCTACCCCTTGGCGTTCGTTGTAAAAATCCTTCTTGAATTAAAAAAGGCTCATATACTTCTTCAAGTGTGCCTGCTTCTTCACCAACAGAAGTAGCAATGGTGGTTAAGCCAACAGGACCGCCTTTAAATTTATCAATAATGGTGAGCAAAATACGGTTATCCATTTCATCGAGGCCGTGCGCATCTACATGTAACGCCTTTAGGCCATGTTGTGTGATGCCTAAATCAATTTTGCCATCATTTAATACCTGTGCAAAATCTCTTACCCTACGTAATAAGCCATTTGCAATACGGGGCGTTCCTCTACTTCTACGCGCAATTTCAAAAGCGGCATCCGTGTTAATTTTTGTATTTAAAATAGTGGCGCTTCTTTCAATAATTTTTTGAAGGGTATCGGCCTGGTAATATTCGAGTCTTGATTTAATACCAAAACGCGAAAGTAGTGGCGCCGTTAATAAGCCTGACCTTGTGGTGGCTCCTACCAGTGTAAATGGATTTAAATTAATTTGAACACTACGCGCATTAGGACCAGAATCAATCATGATATCAATTCTAAAGTCTTCCATAGCAGCGTACAAATATTCTTCTACTACAGTGCTTAAGCGGTGAATTTCATCAATAAATAAAACGTCGTTGGGACCTAAATTGGTGAGCAGTCCCGCTAAATCGCCTGGCTTTTCAATAACCGGACCCGAAGTTTCTTTAATATTTACACCAAGTTCATTGGCTACAATACGGCTCAGGGTTGTTTTACCAAGTCCCGGAGGTCCATGAAATAATACGTGGTCTAATGCTTCACCTCTTAGCTTTGCCGCCTTGATAAAAATAACTAGGTTTTCAATGAGCTGAGGCTGCCCCGAAAAATCATTGATTTCGGATGGACGAATGGCGTTTTCAAACTCCTTGTCTGCAGAAGTTAAATTGGAGGCGTCGGTATTTAAATTAGCGTTAGACATTTTTCAAATCTAGTTAAAAAAGAGCAGTTCTACACGACCACATTAATCATGCGACCTTTTACAAAAATGAATTTTTTAACAGGCTTTCCTTCCATCCACTTTTGAATAAGCGTATCCGCTAATACGATGGCCGTTACTTTTTCTTCAGAAGCGTCAAGCGCGATAGAAATATTGGTGCGTACTTTTCCGTTGATACTTACCGGATATTCTTTGGAAGATTCTGTTACATGCTTTGCATCAAAAACTGGATAACTCGTATCTAATACAGAGCCTTCATTACCGGTAGCGTTCCATAATTCGGCGGCCACATGCGGCGCATAAGGCGTTAATAAAACAAGTAGTGGAGACAACACTTGTAAAGTATTACATTTTATGTCTGCCAAATCATTTACACAAATCATAAATGCACTCACTGCTGTATTAAAACTAAATCGCTCTGTATCTTCTTCAATTTTTTTAATGGTACGGTGCAAGATTTTTAACGCCTCTGGACTTGCTGGTTCACTGTTATACAATGCTCCTTTTTCTTCGTCAAAAAACAAGCGCCATAATTTTTTAATGAAGCGGTGAACACCTTCTATACCCTTGGTATCCCATGGCTTACTTTGATCTACGGGACCTAAAAACATTTCATACATCCTAAAGGTATCGGCACCATATTTTTCCACAAGAATATCTGGGTTAACGGTATTGAATTTAGACTTCGACATTTTTTCTACCTCAACGCCACAAATGTATTTTCCATTTTCTAATTCAAAGCTTGCGTTAGCGTATTCATTGTTGCGCCATTTTTTAAACGCTTCCGTGTCTAACTCAAGGCCATCTACCATGTTCACATCTACATGTAATTTGTCTACTTCTAGGCCCGCCATTAAACCTGCAGAAATGAATTGTTGGGTTCCTTTTTTACGAAAAACAAACCTGCTACTTCCCTGAATCATCCCTTGGTTTAATAGCTTTCTAAACGGCTCATCAAAACCAATATGACCAAGGTCAAATAAAACTTTGGTCCACATACGACTATACAACAAATGCCCCACCGCATGTTCGGTGCCACCAATATATAAGTCTACCTGATTCCAATAATCACTCACTTTACGGTCGCAAAAACTGTCTGTATTGTGCGGATCCATATAGCGTAAAAAATACCAGCTACTTCCTGCATAACCCGGCATGGTATTGGTTTCCAATTCTTTTTCTACCCAAGATGGGATATTGGCAAGCGGTCCTTCTCCTTCCGGACCCGGACTATACGAATCTACTGCTGGTAATAACAAAGGAAGCTCCGTTTCATTTAATGCAACCGCCACACCATTTTTCCATTTTACTGGAAAAGGTTCACCCCAATACCTTTGTCTACTAAACGCCGCATCACGCATTTTATAATTCACTTTGCGTTTGCCAATGCCGCGCTCTTCTAATTTTGCAAGTGCAATTTCGATGGCATCGCGCATGATAATTCCGTTCAAGAAATCACTATTAAATAGTGGCGCATCTTTTGTTGAATTGGCTTCCTCGCCATTATAAGCATCCCCAATAATATTAGTGATAGGAATATTGAAATGTTGTGCAAATTTATGATCGCGCTCATCACCACATGGAACGGCCATAATAGCGCCAGTGCCATAACCTGCTAACACATATTCAGAAATCCAAATTGGAATTTGTTTACCATTAAATGGATTCACAGCAAAAGCACCTGTAAAGCAACCTGATATTTTCTTCTCTGCTTGACGCTCTCTATCACTTCTGCTTTTTACATACGCAATATAATTGTCTACTGCGATTTGCTGTTCTTTAGTGGTGATGCTTGTAATGATATCATGCTCAGGTGCTACCACCATAAAATCGACACCAAAAATAGTATCAGGTCTTGTGGTGTATACTGTTAAAGTAGCATCCGTATCAAGTGACGCAGAAGCAATTTTAAAATCTATTTCGGCGCCATAAGATTTGCCAATCCAATTGGTTTGCATTTCTTTCATAGCCTCGCTAAACTCAATGGTATCAAGGCCTGACAACAACCTGTCGGCATACGCAGTGATGCGCAAATACCACTGGCGTAATTTCTTTTTTACCACTGGATGTCCGCCTCTTTCACTTACGCCATTCACTACTTCATCATTGGCTAAAACGGTACCAAGTGCTTCGCACCAATTAACTTCACCATGACCACAAAATGCAAGTCGGTACTGCATTAAAATTTGCTGCTGCGCGGCGTTTGAATACGCTTGCCACGCTGCTGCCGTAAATTTAATGGTAGCATCTGATGGGCATACATGTGCTGCATTACCATTTTTTTCAAATTCGTTGATCAAATTTAAAATGGGTTCTGCTTTACTTTTTTGCGTGTTGTAAAAACTATTAAATAATTGTAAAAAAATCCATTGTGTCCATTTGTAATAAGTAGCGTCGCAGGTTCTAATTTCTCTACTCCAGTCGTAACTAAATCCAATATTATCAAGCTGCGCTCTAAACGTATCAATATTTTTATGGGTGCTAACGGCTGGATGCACACCGTGCTCAATGGCATACTGCTCGGCGGGTAATCCAAAAGCATCATAACCCATCGGGTGTAGTACATTAAACCCTTTTAATCTTTTATACCTACTAAAAATATCGGAGGCAATATAACCGAGCGGATGACCCACATGTAGGCCAGCACCACTTGGGTAAGGGAACATATCAAGCACATAATACTTGGGTTTTGAAGAGGCATTACTCACTTTATAGGCACCTGCTGCTTTCCATGCTGACTGCCATTTTTTCTCGATTGCACTAAAATTATATTCCATGTTTCAATTACCCTTTGCTAGCCGTATACTTTACAACTATTTTTTACGTTATACTTAAGTGAAAATTGGTTCTATTTTGGAGGGTAAAGGTAAGCCTTTAGGCATAAACACTACCTTTGAGCCTTCGCAGAAAAGCGGTGAAAGAACCTTATTTTACATGAAATTGAATCTAAATAACCTCAATTTACCTGATTTACTATGACGGATAGTGCTAAAATGTCTTTGAAACGCAGCAAACCCAATTACATATACAGTATTGTGGGCGTGGCCCTTGTACTGCTAATTATGGGTATTATGGGCTGGTTTTTCTTAAATATTAATGCCGTAGGCAACACCTTTAAAGAAGATATCCGTGTAAGTGCCTACCTCAGAACCCTCAATAAAGACACCATTGGTCAAATACAAGCATTTATAGCAGAACGCCCGTATACCAAAACCGTTACTTACGTTAATAAACAATCGGCTCAGGCCATTTGGAATAAAGAAAATACCGAAGACTGGGCTAAAATTTTAGATTCGAACCCACTTCCAGAAAGTATTGACTTTTATGCCAAGGCCGAATACGTAAACCAAGACTCATTGAGCAAAATTGCCACTGAATTAATGGCCAGGTATGGCAATCAACTTACCGACCTTCAATACCCAAAAAGCTTAGTTACGAGCCTCAACGAAAGAGCTTCTAAAATTGGACTCATATTTTTAGTAGTGGCCATTATTTTATGTTCCATTGTAATCATCAGTATCGACAATACCATTAGGCTTGCCATGTTTAGCAACCGTTTTTTAATTAAAACCATGCAAATGGTGGGTGCCACCCGCGGATTTATTATTAAGCCATTAACCATCAAAGCCATCATTAATGGACTTATTAGCTCTAGCATTGCTATTGCACTTGTATTTACCATTGTGAGCTGGGCCGAAAGCCAGTTCCCGCAATTAAAAGCCATCAGAGACTTTCAACATACTTTGCTATTATACGGTGGACTTATTTTAATGGGCGTAGGCATATCTGTCTATAGCACACACCGAAGCGTTCTGAAATATTTAAAAATGAAATTGGACGATCTATATTAGTCAACGCTTCTTATCTTCGAGTTACATACAATTACAATACAATATTATGAGTCAGGAAAAAAATACCTTACCTACCTTATTTACAAAATCAAATTACACCTGGATGCTCATTGGCGGGCTTGTAATTGCTGTTGGATTTTATTTACTAAGTGGCGGTAAAACTACCGACCCTGCTGTATTTGACACCAAAGAAGTATACAGTACAACGCGTATTACGATTGCACCGATTGTAATTATTTTAGGCTTTGTAATTGAGATTTACGCCATCTTTAAAAAAGCAAAATAAGCGTAAACCGCACTGCTTTTTAACCCAATTATAATTCATGCAGTTATTTCAAGCGGTCATTATTGCCATAGTAGAAGGGGTAACAGAATTTTTGCCTATTTCTTCTACTGGTCATATGATTATTACTAGTTCGTTACTTGGCATTGCCACGGATCCATTTACCAAACTTTTTGAAGTTTGTATTCAACTAGGCGCCATATTATCGGTGGTCGTGCTTTATTACAAAAAGTTTTTTCCGCTCACTAACTGGAAATTTTATTTGAAACTATTAGTGGCCGTTACACCTGCACTCGCCATTGGATTTGTATTATCAGATACCATTGACGCATTACTTGAAAGCCCTACAACAGTTGCCGTATCCTTACTACTAGGCGGTATTATATTACTATTTATAGACAAGCTATTTAGTGTACCAACTATTGAAACAGAAGAAAGAATTACATTTAAAAACGGACTAACGATTGGTTTTTGGCAATGCCTAGCACTCATACCTGGCGTAAGCCGAAGTGCGGCTACTATAATTGGTGGTATGCAACAAAAATTAACCAGAAACGTAGCTGCAGAATTTTCTTTTTTTCTAGCCGTGCCTACCATGGCTGCTGCTACCGGATACAAACTTCTAAAGGCCTATAAAACAACACCCGAAATCCTACTCAACAAAGAAAATTTAATACTCCTCGGTGTGGGTAATCTTGTCGCTTTTATTGTTGCGCTATTAGCTATTAAATTTTTTATCGGATTCTTACAAAAGCATGGCTTTAAACTGTTTGGATGGTACCGCATTATTGCAGGTATCACTTTATTAGTGCTTATCTACACAGGGTTATTAAAATAATTGGACTGCTTCTTTTGTTTTGTACTTGAAGCCCTTATCTTTAAGAAAACAAAAACGACCCGATGCAAACTGCACCCAAAAAAGTAATTAATGGTTGGGCCATGTATGATTGGGCCAATAGTGTATATAACCTTGTTATTACTTCTACTATTTTCCCGGCCTATTACGAAGCCGTTACCGGCGACGGAAATGATGCCACTCTTATCGATAAAATTAAAATCGGGAATTACGAATTTTCAAATACTGCTTTGTATAATTACATACTTGGCATTGCATTTGTTGTAGTAGCCATACTTTCTCCAATACTTTCATCTATAGCAGACTACCGTGGCAATAAAAAACAATTTCTGCGATTTTTTTGTACCCTAGGTTCGCTTTCCTGTGCATCTCTTTATTTTTTTGACAAGGACCATATTATGGGTGGATTGATTTCTGTTATTATTGCATGTATCGGATTTTGGAGTAGCCTTGTATTTTACAACTCGTATTTACCCGAAATTGCAGCACCTGAAGATAGAGACAGCATTAGTGCTAAAGGTTTTATGATGGGTTATATTGGTTCGGTTTTGTTACAATTAATTTGTTTTGTTTTTGTACTAAAGCCGGAACTTTTTGGTATTACAGTTGGTAAAGCTTCTCAAATATCTTTTTTGTTAGTAGGTATTTGGTGGATTGGATTTGGGTGGTTGGCTATAGGTCGATTACCTGCTGGCAAGGGAGTAAAAGGTGCTCATACAAAAAATTTATTCACACAGGGTTACAAAGAATTGCATAAAGTTTGGTTGGAACTTAAAACACAACCAACGCTAAAAAGATTTTTATTTTCCTTTTTCTTTTACAACATGGGCGTTCAAACCGTTATGCTTGCTGCTACGTTGTATGGTAAGAGTGAATTAAATATTCCAACCACCAATTTAATTTTAGCCATTCTGATTATCCAAGTTGTTGCCATTCCTGGCGCCCATTTAATGGCAAAGCTGGCCAATAAATGGGGTAATTTTAATACGCTAATGATAGCGGTAGTGATTTGGATAGGGGGCTGTATCATGGGCTATTATTTACCGAGAAACAGTGTTATGCCGTTTTACACTTTAGCAGTAATTGTTGGGTTTGTAATGGGTGGTATTCAATCAGTAAGCCGAAGTACCTATTCAAAATTAATGCCAGTAACGCATGATACAACTAGTTATTTTAGTTTTTATGATGTTACAGAAAAAATTGCCATTGTAATTGGCATGTTTAGTTTTGGTTATATCAATGAAATTACTGGATCACAAAGAAATTCGGTTTTAGCCTTAACGATATTTTTCATCGTCGGATTTATCTTGTTATTCCGAACTTCAAAACTAGACAAACATGCAACTATATAGCATCAATGCTGGAAATTTTAAATTAGACGGCGGTGCTATGTTTGGCGTGGTGCCTAAAAGCATTTGGAACAGAACCAACCCGGCAGACGAAAACAATATGTGCAGTTGGGCTATGCGCTGTTTATTAATTGAAGATGGAGACCGATTAATGCTCATTGATAACGGTATGGGTGACAAGCAAGAGGCTAAATTTTTTGGGCATTATTATTTACATGGAAATGATACGCTTGAAAAATCTTTAGCAGCACACGGATTTCATAGTGATGATATTACAGATGTATTTTTAACCCATTTACATTTTGATCACTGCGGCGGATCGATAAAAAAAGAAGGAGATACATTAGTCCCTGCATTCAAAAATGCAATATGCTGGAGTAATGGAGCCCATTGGGACTGGGCCACGACGCCCAATGACCGGGAAAAGGCATCATTTTTAAAAGAAAATATTTTACCTATTAAGGCGTCCGGGCAACTATCACTAATAGATACACCTGAAAGTCATTTCACAGAAATTGGGTTACTACATAGTAAACCCTTTACAAAAGATATTGATATTCGCTTTGTGCATGGCCACACCGAAAAAATGATGCTTCCTCAAATTAGTTACAAAGGGCATACCCTTGTATACATGGCGGATTTACTGCCTTCCGTAGGGCATTTACCACTGCCTTATGTTATGTCTTATGATATGTTTCCACTAACCACCCTTCATGAAAAGAAATCCTTTTTGCAGGAGGCCTATGAAAAACAATATGTACTCTTTTTTGAACACGATGCAGTGCATGAATGTGTTAGACTTATTCAAACAGAAAAGGGAATTAGAGCGGGAGAAGCATTTACACTGGCAGATTTATAATTACTAGAAATCTACCTCGATCTAATCAGTGAACTTAATGGGTACCTAAGGTTTTTAAAACTCATCATATCCGCTTTTACACTTCCCACTACGATAGCGCTTTCAATACGAACTGGAATATGATTGAGGTCGTCAGTTACCCAAATAGTCATTTTTTCACCACCCTCAAAAATGGTTCCTTTTAAAAGTAAAGGCTTAAACTTGATGGCATTAAAAATACCGTACTGCGTTTTTATGCGCTCTTTGCCAAGGTATTTGATATATACATTATACACCTGATTGTCTAAAAATAAATTGAAAGGAATTTTATCTTCTACCTTGTATTTATTAAAATCAATGTTTCTTAAATAATATATAGAGCTCACTACATCCTGCACACAATTAGGTATTTTATAGACGCCCTCTGCCCCAGTTGCTGTATTCAATTTTTGATTGAATAGTATATTTTCTTGCTTCTTGTAAGTGCCTTCTTCAATATGTCGAACAAATTTGATAGGCTGCAAGTGAAGGGTATCGATATATGATTCATAACGGTCACGTACTTTAAAAATCCAATCATACCGAGAATTAGATGTGCCTATGCAAGTGACATGGTATGAAGGCGTTTCGTTTATTTTTTCTTGTGCAACTGTAAATTTTGCAGATCCAGCATTAATGTACAATCCAATCACCGAATAGTATAAGTTGTAATTGATTTCTTCATCAGCATTAAAAGCAAAATTTCTGATGCCGCAAAAATCATCCCCGGCCCTAAGTGGGTGTACAACAAAAAAACAGATAAATAAGTAAGCTGCTATTTTTTTTAACATCTGATTATAGTTGAGACCGCTTTCTAAAATATTGTAAACGTAATAATATGAGACTACCTAAACAAGCTGGTATAATTAAATTTAACAACCAAATGCCACCTGCAGCAGCCAAAATGCCCATTGTGTTTGCACTATAGATGCCAAATAAAAATAAACTTACTTTTCCTCTAATACCTAATTCTGCTAGCGTTAAGGTAGGTATAATAGCAAGAATTAAAAAAAGTAGCGCTGTAAGCCCCATTAAAATTGGCGCATCAATATCAACTTTACACAAATTAAAGATTAACAAATATTGAAGTAAAAATACAAGGTATCTTACGCCAGAAACTACGGCAAGTTGCAGCAGCAACTGTTTAGGAATGGCCTGAATAGACGCTGATAAAAAATTATATTTAGAAAAAAAAGGCGCTTTTGCTAATTTACTAGCAAAAAAAGGGATGAAAGAATACAATACAATGAATAATCCAACCATTAAAAATAAGGAGCTATACAAAACAGATAACACTGTTTCGGATAATTGAAGCTGAAGCTTTAGGTGCAAAAAAGGATACATCCAAACAAATGCAATGAGGCCAGCTACTAAAGTTACTAATAGCTGACTCGCACTTGACACAAATGAAAGTACCACGCCTTTTAAACGGTTGCCATCCGATAAAAGTATGGACTTACCAATGGATTCTCCCACCCTGTTGATACTAGAAAATGAAACTGCTTGGCCTGTTAATATAGCAGCATAGGCGGCCTTAAAACTAAGTGGCTGTAACTCTTGCGTTAGCTGTTTCCATTTAAAAGCTTCCAACCCCCAGTTTAATACAGTTAAAACGGTTATTAGTAACAAGTACCAAAATGCGGTAGCCAAGGGAATTTCTTGTAAAGAACTTATAAAATTGGGGAGCTGTTCCTGCGCTTTTATTTGATGATAAATAGAATAAGATAGCCACACAAATAAAATGGGGGCCAACAGGTATTGAAATACTATGTTTATTTTCTTTTGCAGTGCTAGACTCGTTTATGTGATATAAAAAGCTTGTTCAGCAAAAGTAGGTAGAATCTCAAAGGAAGCTTGTAATTTCACATCAAATTGAAAAAAGACCAAATCATATTAGGCATTGACCCGGGCACTCAGCTTATGGGCTATGCATTACTTAGGGTTACAGGCAATACACCGCAAGTAATTCTAATCGATGCTTTAAAACTCACTGGACAAAAAGATATTTATGCTAGGTTAGAAATGATTCATACCAAAGTGGTTGAACTGATTAAACTATACCAGCCTACAACTTTTGCCATCGAAGCACCTTTTTTTGGAAAGAACGTACAAAGTATGCTCAAATTAGGAAGAGCCCAAGGCGTTGCCATAGCAGCAGCCATGCAAACAGGACTCTCCGTTACCGAATATGCACCTAAAAAAGTGAAACAATCTATTACGGGTAATGGTAACGCTAGTAAAGACCAGGTTTGGCAAATGTTGCAAAGAACACTTCAAATAGAAGTAAAGCCACAATATTTTGATGCTACAGATGCCCTTGCAGTTGCACTTTGTCATTACTACCAAAGCTCATCACCATTAGCAGCAGCAGCAGGAAAAGGATTTAAAGGATGGGACGATTTTATTGCAAAAAATCCAGGAAAAATAAAGCTATAAACAAATTTCTTTTTTACAAAGCAGCTAGAATTTTACTTTGCACAGACGCCAATAATTCTGGCGTCACATTAATTTTTTGTTTGGTAAAATTAATATCATTAGCACTATTAATGGGCATCAAATGAAGGTGTGCATGTGGTACTTCAAGCCCTACAACACTGATACCACAACGGTTACAAGGAAATGATTTTTCAATGGCTTTGGCAATGGGTTTTGCAAATACCAATATTTTTTGAAGGTAGCTGTCCTCTAAATCAAAAAAATGATCGGTTTCATTTTTAGGGACAATGAGTACATGCCCTTCAACTAATGGAAAAACATCTAAAAATGCATAGAAATATTCGTCTTCCGCAATTTTATAAGAAGGAATTTCTCCCGCAATAATTTTAGAAAACAGCGTCATAGAAAATATTTAAACCGTGATGTTATCTACCCTAAACTTTAATACACCAGCCGGTGTTTGAATTTCAGCAACTTCACCTACCACTTTACCCATAAGACCTTTTCCAATTGGTGATGTGCCCGAAATTTTTTGTTCTTTTAAATCAGCTTCCTTTTCTCCAACGAGTTGATAGGTTACCGTCTTTTTATTAGCCATATTGGTAATAGTTACTTTGGTAAGTATGGTTACTTTACTCGTATCAATGGTTTTGGTATCTACAATTTTAGAATTGGCAATTGCACCTTCTAGTTGCTTGATTTTTGCCTCCAACATACCCTGCGCTTCTTTGGCTGCATCGTATTCGGCATTCTCTTTTAAATCCCCTTTTTCTCTTGCTTCCCCAATGGCTCTTGAAGCAGCAGGGCGGTCTATAGATTTCATCTTTTGTAACTCTTCGCGCATTTTTTCAAATGTTTCCATGGTTACATACATATTCGTATCACTCATATAGTAGCTTTAAGTTGGATAAAAAAAGACAACGCCACATTTGACTGCAGCGTTGGACGTCAAAAATAATTAATTTAATTAGATTCCAAGCTTATCTAGTACAATTTTAGCCATTAAATAGAAGGCTTCGTGGCTATAACCGGCAATATGAGGGGTAATAAGCACATTTGGCTGGCTACAAAGCCAATCTAACTGCGCTTTTTCTACCTCCGTATATGAAGCTAAGTTTTCGTTTTCTAACACATCTAAACCGGCCGCTTTTATTTGACCATTTTTTAAGGCAGCAATAACGGCTGCTGTATCTGTTACTTTACCCCTACAGGTATTTAAAAAATAAGGTGATTTAGTGAGGCTTGCAAAAAAAGAAGTAGATGCGTAATGATGTGTTTCGGGTGTTAATGGTATATGTAAACTAACCACATCAGCATTTGAACAAAGTGTAGGAAGATCTACAAACTCAATACCAGACAGCGCGGTTTCTTGTTTGTATTTATCATGTGCCATAATTTGCACACCAAAAGATTGCAACCTACTAGCAAATGCATTTCCTGTATGACCCATACCAATAATGCCCACCGTTTTACCCATTAATGCATCTGCACGATTGGCGTCTCTAATCCATAAGCCATTTTTTATCTCTAAAAAACTAGCACTTACTTTATTCATTAGATTTAATAAAAGTGCCATAGCGTGCTCGCCAACTGCGCCTGCATTTCCTTCTGGACTACTTACACAAACAATATTTTTTGACGATGCATATTTGGTGTCGATTAATTCCATGCCGCTTCCCAAGCGGGCAATCCACTTTAAGGATTTTGCTTTGTCGAGTAAGGGTTGATCAATTTTTATTCGTGTACTTACCACAAGGCCAGTAGCAGTTGCAATACTATTTTCCAGCTCGTTATACGTGATTGTTTCTGATAACACCACCTCGAAACCCTTGTTCTGCAAGCGTTGTGCTAAATATGGATGAGCCGGTGCGGTAATAATTACAATAGGTTTCACGATTAAATTTATTTCATTTTAAATGTGAGTGCTGCAAAATCCGCTACACTTAATTGTTCGGGACGCTTGGTAAATATTTCTTCTTGCAGGGTCTCTGGGGTAAACATTCCTTTTAATGGATTGCGAAGCATCTTTCTTCTCTGTCCAAAAGCTGCTTTCACAACAGCAATAAAAGATTTTTCTGATTTCATAGTTACCACATCTGTTCTTCGCGTTAATTTAATAACGCCACTATCTACTTTAGGAGGCGGATTAAAAGAGGTGGGTGGTACATCAAATAAATATTCGGCGTGGTAATACGCTTGCACCAGTACACTTAATATTCCATAATCTTTATTGCCCGGACCAGAAACAATTCGTTTGGCTACTTCTTTTTGAAACATTCCAATCATAACTGGAACCTGATTTTTCCATTCGAGTACACGAAATAGAATTTGAGAAGAAATATTGTATGGAAAGTTCCCAACCACAGTAAACGATTCCAAAAAAGGAGCATGACAATCTAATATACTCTCATGTATAATTTTTCCTCGAATAGCAGGATAGGTTTTTTCTAGGTAAACCACTTTTTCATCATCTAATTCTACGGCTTTAAAATCTACCCCAGAAATTTGGAGGATGTATTTAGTAATGGCACCAGCACCCGGGCCTACTTCTAAAAGGCGTTCACAAGCAGGTATCGCATCTACGATTGCATGACAAATTTTATCGTCATGTAAGAAGTGCTGACCAAGCGATTTTTTAAGGGTATACTCCACCCTGCAAAAGTAAGCAATTCTGACGCCTTAACGCGAGTTAGCCCATCGTGTGCCCGCAAGCGATAAACATGCGATTATTGGGTCAAATATTCGTAATTTTATCGTCTAAAATAGACCGGATGAGTATTGAGACGCAAAAACCAATTATAGGATTTTCATGTGGTGACCTAAATGGCATTGGATTAGAAATTATCCTAAAAACGCTTGCCGACAGTCGTATTCTTGATTTTTGCACTCCGGTGATTTTTGCGAGCAGTAAAAGTGTCAATTTTTATAGAAAAAGCCTACCCGAATCTAATTTTAGCTATGCTAGTGGCAGGGATTTTACAAAACTAAATCCGAAGCAAGTAAATATTTATTCATGTTGGGAAGAAGAAGTGATGATCACGCCTGGTCAACTCAACGAAATTGGCGGAAAATATGCGCTATTATCATTAGAAGCAGCAGGACAAGCATTAAAAGAGGGTCATATTAACGGCCTTGTAACAGCACCCATTCATAAAAAAAATATTCAATCGGAGACGTTTAACTATAGTGGCCATACCCCGTATTTAAAAAACTTGTTTGGGGTAAAAGATGTTTTGATGTTTATGGTTGCCGAAAATTTACGTATCGGGCTTTTGACTGAACACGTTACTATTTCTGAAGTTAATACATACATTACGGTAGAGGGCATCATGAGTAAACTAAAAATGATGCATACTAGTTTGCAACAAGATTTTAGTATTGACAAACCAAAGATTGCAGTGCTCGGCCTTAACCCTCACGCAGGTGATGAAGGACTTATCGGCAAAGAAGAACTTGAAATTATTAAACCTGCCATTGCAGAAGCTCGCAAAAATAACATGCTCGTATTTGGACCATATAGTGCCGATGCATTTTTTGCAAGAGGACAATATGAAAAATTTGACGCTGTGCTTGCGATGTACCACGATCAAGGTTTAATACCATTTAAATCACTTGCCATTGGAGAAGGCGTAAACTTTACTGCTGGCCTAACAGGTGTAAGAACCAGTCCAGACCATGGTACGGCTTTTGATATTGCAGGTAAAGGCATAGCAGACCATAGCTCATTTTTAGCAGCTACTTTTGAATGCATCGAAATTATTAGAACCAGAATGGGCTATAAAGAAATGCGCATCAATCCTTTACGCAAAAGAAGTGCACGAATGCTTGCTGGCGCAGTAGATGAAAGAATTGAAGAGCAGTAATTTAGTTGAAAATTGCAGCAGGAATACCTTTATTGACAATGTAGTTTTTATAGTTTATTTCTACCCTACCTTTTTTATTTTTTAACACCTGTTCAGCAGATAGTGGCTTACTATTATCTTCAAATTCTAATGTGATCCCCTTTGGTAGTTTATAGTTTTTGGTATTAAATTCAAATACCACTTGATCAGGTAATCCGTAATTACTATAAGCACCATAGTTCATGATCATGGTATAAGTACCATTTTCTTTTGTTGTAGTCACCGCTTTTTCAATCAAACTTTCTTTTTCATTAATATAGAGTGTAGAAATAACGACATCACTTGATTCTTCATTGGGAAGTAGTTTTATCACCCTTAATTTTTTTGAACCAAAATCCTGTAAGCCCGCATCAATAGTGGAATAATTAGAAGATGCTATAAGTGAACTTAAATTAACGGAAAGCCCCCCTTTTGGAAGTAATGAAATACCACCTTCCTTTTTTATTTTAAATAAATTAGGTTTCTTAAAATAGATTTTGATTTTTCCAATAGGCGCTTTAATAAAAGCAATATCCGTTTTCATGATACCAGTAGCCTCATAATTATCTACAAGTTCAAGCTTTGCTTTCACTTTTTTAATGAGTTGAGCAGCATCCTGTGCGAAAGCTAGGGATGCAGAAAAAACAAACAATACAAACAAACTACACTTTTTCATACGCTAATATTAACTAAGGATATCTTTTTTTCTGAACACCAATACAGTAGCAACAAAAAATCCGATGGTATGCAAAAACAATACCAAAGCCGCTTTAATAATTTTTTCTGGATTTTGAATACTACCAATGATGGCTTCGTTGGAGGCATTCACCTTAATGTCAAAAAATTCTTTCCAGCCAATCATATGGGTGGTAAACAAATAAGGCTTGATTAAATTAAAAATAGGAATATTAAGGGTGCTTAAAATAGTAAAAAATACAATCACACTCATGGTAGCTACAATAGGGCCAATAGAATTTTCTGCAAATACAGATAGAAAGAAACCTAAAGAAGCTACCGTAGTCATGGCAAGCGCAGCAAAACCAAATGCACCAATATAACGCCAAAAAACATCGGACTCTTTTAATAAAACCACATAGCTGGTTTTTAATAAAAACATATCGTCGGTTCCAAACAAAAGCATACTACCAAAAAGTGCTAATATGGCCAGCCAAACTAGTAGTAATAAAGTATAAATAGTAGCTGCTATAAATTTAGCGAGTAACAAGGTGGTACGGCTATATGGCTTAATGAGTAGCAAACGAAGCGTTCCCATATTGGCTTCCCCAGAAATCATATCGGCGGCAATGAGTGCAATTAAAAGTGGTACGTGCACGAGTAGCAACTGCAGCATCACATAACAAACCAAATAACCATTTAATATTTTACCATCAATTTCAAGCGAACTACTTAAATCGTTGAGCATAAAATCGAGGTAACTTTTTCCATCTAATTTTAAGCCAAATTGAATGATACCAATAAGCGCAGCTACTGCACCAAATGCAATATAAGTACGTGGGCGTTTAAATATTTTATACAACTCTACTTGAACGAGACTATACATATTTTTGAGTTGATGTGATTTGTAAAAAATAATCTTCCAATGAATGCATAGGCTTTACAGATAATACACCAATACCCATTTCAACTAAATTTTTATGCAAGCTTGGTAGATGTTTTTCATCGAGCTGCATAAAAATTTCTTTATCTGTAGACCGGTTCACAAGTAACTGCGCTGCCCAGCTTGATTGCAATAGCAGTTCGGTTGCCTGTTTATTATCAAGGGTTTGAATTGCAACTACGGTTTTACTGGTATCAAATAATTCTTTACTATCCCCTTCTACTAGTTTACACCCTTTGTCAATAATAATAAGCCTTGTAGCAACTTGTTCTATTTCAGATAATAGATGAGAAGAAACAAGCACCGTTTTTCCTTGCTCCCTACTAAGGTGTAGAATTAAATTTCTTATATCTGCAATACCCTGTGGATCTAATCCATTGGTAGGTTCGTCGAGTAATATAAGCTCCGGATCATTAACCATCGCCATGGCAATGGCAAGTCGTTGTTTCATCCCTTGCGAAAAAGTACCCACATTGTCCTGCGCTCTTGTAGCCAAACCCACCACGTCAAGTTCCTGCAATAGCTGCGTTTTGCTTTTTGAAACGCCACTTAACGCAGAGAATATTTTTAAGTTTTGATAGGCGGTTAAATACTCATACATCGCAGGCTTTTCAATAACTGCTCCTACTTTTTGCATGATTGCAGAACGGTTGGCCGCTAATGGTAAGCCAAATATTTCTATTTCTCCGGCCGTTGGCTCAATAAGCGAAAGCAGCATACGAATGGTGGTGCTTTTACCCGCGCCGTTTTGCCCTAAAAAGCCATACACATCACCCTTATGCACAGAGAAGGATAAATCATTAACTGCTGTAAACTGCTGACCAAATTTTTTGGTAAGCCCCCGCACTTGAATAACTGAAGACATACTAGTATAACAAACAACCCTGCAAGATGTTCGCAACAAAAAAGCCTCCACGTTGTGGAGGCTTTTGATATGATAGTAAAAACTATTATTTGTATTGAGGCATTAACCCTTTAGCTAATTCAACCATTTTGTTAAGGCCCTCTTCAGGTAAATCTCCTTTTTTAAACGCAGCTAAAACTTCAGGTAATTTGTTTTCCATTTCCATTAAGAAATGAGCTTCAAATTCTTTTACATTTTTAACAGCTACTTCACGAAGTAAACCTTGTGTACCTAAATAAATAATCGCAACTTGCTTTTCTACGGTAAACGGTGTGTACTGCGCTTGCTTTAAAATTTCAACGTTACGTGCACCTTTATCAATTACAGATTTAGTTGCAGCATCAAGGTCTCCACCAAATTTAGAGAAGGCTTCTAACTCACGGTATAAAGCTTGGTCTAATTTAAGGGTACCAGCTACTTTTTTCATTGACTTGATTTGCGCGTTACCACCCACACGACTTACAGAGATACCTACGTTAATCGCTGGACGAATACCTGCGTTGAACAAGTTACCTTCTAAGAAAATCTGACCATCCGTAATTGAGATTACGTTTGTTGGAATGTATGCAGAAACGTCACCCGCTTGTGTTTCAATAATTGGAAGTGCTGTTAATGAACCGCCACCTTTTACTAAGTGCTTGATAGACGCTGGTAAATCATTCATGTTTTTTGCAACATCATCATTTGCAATAACTTTTGCAGCACGCTCTAATAAACGACTATGCAAATAAAATACGTCACCAGGATATGCTTCACGTCCTGGAGGTCTTCTTAAAAGTAATGATACCTCACGGTAAGCTACTGCTTGCTTAGATAAGTCATCAAATACAATTAGAGCAGGTCTGCCGGTATCACGGAAGAATTCTCCAATCGCTGCGCCAGCAAATGGCGCATAGAATTGTAGAGGTGCTGGATCAGCAGCAGGAGCAGCAACAATTGTTGTATACGCCATTGCACCGTTGTCAGCAAGTGTTTTCATAACACCAGCCACAGTTGATGCTTTTTGACCAATTGCTACATATATACAATAAACAGGCTTGCCTGCATCGTAGAATTCTTTTTGATTGATAATGGTATCAACACAAATAGCTGTTTTACCAGTTTGACGATCACCAATAACCAACTCACGTTGACCACGACCTACCGGAATCATGGCATCAATTGCTTTGATACCTGTTTGTAATGGTTCTTTAACTGGCTCACGATAAATAACACCCGGCGCTTTACGCTCAAGTGGCATTTCATATAATTCACCTGCAATTGGACCCTTACCATCGATAGGCTCACCAAGTGTATTGATCACACGACCAACAACTCCTTCACCAACTTTGATAGAGGCAATCATGCCTGTTCTTTTAACTTTTGCTCCTTCTTTAATGGAACCACTTTCACCCATTAGTACGACACCCACATTGTCTTCTTCAAGGTTAAGGGCAATGGCTTTTGTTCCATTTTCAAATTCTACGAGTTCACCACTGCGTACGCCGTTAAGGCCATATACACGGGCAATACCGTCTCCCACTTGTAATACGGTACCTACTTCCTCTAAGTCAGCACTTGCATTAAAATTGCTTAATTGCTGTCTGAGTATCGCTGATATTTCATCGGGTTTAATGTCGGCCATGATATTCTATTTATAAATGATGATTTATTTATTATTTCATTTGCGGAACAAATAAGTTCTGCTGAAATTGTTTTTTAATGTCTCTTAAATCTCTTACTACACTTGCATCTACTAGGTTATTATCAAACTCTAATACAAATCCACCAATTAAAGAAGGATCTACTTTAGATGCTAATTCTACACTTGCAAACGAATGGGCTGTTTTTACTTTTTGCGCAATGGCATGTTGCAATTCGGCGCTAACTTCTACAGCAGTAGTAAGGGTCACTTTATGAATGTCTTTTAAAGCATTGTATTGTTCTACAAATGCAGTCGCAATTTCTGGCAAATCACTTTCTCTCCCTTTTCTAACGAGTAGGTTATTAAACGCAGCTGTAAGTTCACTTAGCTTTCCAGTTGTAACCGCAGCTATAATGCTATTTTTTTGATCGGCTTTGATGATGGGGCTACGCAAAAGATTTACGAAATCTGAGCTAGCCGCACATACAGCCTGCAAATATTTCATGTCTGCATAAGCTGTATCCAACTGGCCTTTTTCGATGGCTAGGTCCAATAAACTTTTTGCATACCTGCTTGCTAATCTTGGATTGGGCATTTTGCTTAGTTTAATTTAACGCCTTCAGCTAATTCGTTGATATACGTTTCTTGTGCTGCTTTATTGCTTAATTCTTTGTGCAACACTTTTTCTGCTACTTCAATAACAAGCGCACCTACTTGATTTTTTACATCCGTTAGTGCAGCATTTTTTTGTTGATTGATGGCAACTTGTGCATCAGCAACAATTGAATCGTACTGTGCTTTTGCTTTTTCTTTAGCATCGGCAACCATTTTGTCGGCAGTTTCTTTTGCTTCTTTGATTAAAGTAGCTCTTTCTTCACGTGCCTTTGCTAGCAAAGCTTCGTTTTCAGATTGCATAGTAGCTAACTCAGACTTCATTTTGTCAGCCCTTGCTAAAGCATCTTCGATACCTTGCTCACGATCATTGATCGCTTTTAAAATAGGTTTCCATGCAAATTTACCTAGTACTACTAATAGCAAAAGGAATGCAACGGTGTTCCAGAATACAAGTCCGATATCAGGTAATACCAGCGGATTGATCTCTAACAACATAAAAGACATTTATCTTAATTAAAAAAAATCTTGAAAAAATACAAGGTCTGTTGCCCTTTGCGCGAGACCTTGTATAACATTTTACGGACTAGCCGTTACCCAAAAGGGCTACTACCACTGCAAACAATGCAACTGCCTCTACGAAAGCCGCAGCTACAATCATGTTTGAACGGATTTCATTAGCAGCTTCTGGCTGACGTGCAATACCTTCTACTGCACCCTTACCAATCTGACCGATACCGATACCAGCACCGATAGCAGCTAAACCAGCGCCAATTGCGGCAACACTTCCTACTACCATTTTGTTACGTTTTAATTGTTATTGAAAAAAATCTTTACTTATTTTTTAGTGATGTGCCGCTTCTCCATGTGCGTCATGGTGATGCTCCTCTGTGGCCATTCCAATATACATCGCAGCAAGCATGGTAAAGATGAAGGCTTGCAAAAATGCAACCAACAACTCAATTAGACCAATAAATACGGCGAAAGGAACAGCAATTGCAGAAGCAAAAACCGTTTTGAATATGAAGATTAAACAAATCAAACTTAATACTAGAATGTGGCCTGCAGTAATGTTCGCAAACAAACGAATCATTAAAGAAATAGGCTTTGTAAATACACCAATTAACTCGATAGGTGCTAAAAATAATTTCATGCTCCAGTGCATACCTGGCATCCAAAAAATATGTTCCCAGTAACTTTTATTAGCACTTACGTTAACCACGATAAACACAAATACAGCAAGTGTCATGGTGAAGGCGATATTACCACTCACGTTGGCACCCCCAGGAAAAAATGGAATAAGACCTAAAAAGTTATTGATTAAAATCAAAAAGAAAATGGTTAATAAAAACGGCATGTATTTGCCCGCTTTTTTGGTACCAATATTTGGAATAGCTACTTCATCTCTTACAAATAAAATAATAGGCTCCATAAAAGATTGAAGTCCTTTAGGTGCCGATTTTACACCTGTTTTTTTATACCCTGCAGCAGCACTTAATAATACCACTAACAAAATAAAAACAGAAACAAATAAACTTGCTACGTTTTTAGTGATAGAAAAATCCCAAAGTTGCTTGCTTGCTTCCACATCAACGTTTCCGTTAGCGTCAACAATTTTTGTTTTTCCTTCAATTAATTTATATTCAAAATTGCCTTTGTATACAGCTGGCTCATGGTGCTCGTCTACTAATTTTCCAGAAGAGAAAACTTCAAAGCCTTTAGATGTTTTTAATATAACAGGTAAATGAATAGAAGTGTGACCCCATAAATGCCAACTATGATCGTCTTTGATATGCTCTAAAATGGTTTCGGTAACATTAAAATCACCTTCTTTTTTAGCACCATGTGCTTCTGCGGCAGGTGTAGCTTCTGTGCCTGCTCCTGCAGGTGCTGGTGCATGATTTTCCCCAGCAAATGCCTGGGTCGCTAACAGCAACGAAAAAACGCTGAAAGTCTTTACCAGTAAAGATTTAATGCTTCTAAACGTCATACCTTTCTCGAAATTTGCGGCAAAGATAAGGATTATACCCTTGAAATCATTAAAAGAAAGCAACTAAAATTGAAGAACAAAGGGGCTTTTTTTGACGCAAAACCTACACAGAATGGGTGTTTTTTGTTTCAAACTGCATTTCGTACAAACGGGCATAAAAACCGTTCTTTTGAAGAAGTGATTCATGGTTACCGGTCTCTTTTACCTCTCCTTTGTCAAGTACAATGATTAAATCGGCCTTACGAATGGTAGACAGGCGGTGCGCAATAACGATTGAAGTTCTGCCAGTTATGAGTGTTTCAGTGGCTTTTTCGATGAGCTGCTCCGTTTCAGAGTCTACAGAAGAAGTGGCCTCATCGAGCACCAAAATGGCTGGATTATAAAGTAGCGCCCTAATAAATGAAATAAGCTGACGCTGCCCTAAACTGAGGGTTGCGCCCCTTTCCATCACATGATAATGGTAACCGCCCGGAAGTTGCATGATAAAATCATGGAGACCCATGAGCTTAGCAGCATTTACTACTTCCGCTTCAGAAATGGCTGGATTTCGAAGGGTAATATTGTCTAAAATAGAGCCAGAAAACAAAAATACATCTTGTAAAACCACGCCTATATTACGTCTTAGGCTTTCTAGGGTATATGCGGTGACTGACTTTTGGTCTAGCAACAACTCACCTTTGTTAATGGTGTAAAGACGGTTAAGTAGGCTTATAATTGAGGTTTTTCCGCTTCCTGTATGGCCAACAAGTGCTACGGTTTGACCGGCCCCAATAGAAAAATTAATACCCTTTAAAACGTACTGTTCTTCTTTGTAGGCAAACCAAACATCTTTAAACTCAATATTTCCATGTAAAACGCCAGCGTCTACACTATCTATACTGTCCGGCGGCATTTGATCTGGATTGTCCATTACTTTAAATACCCTTTCGGCGGCCACCATGCCCATTTGAAGCACATTAAACTTGTCGGCAATCACGCGAAGTGGCCTAAATAACTGGTTTAGATAAAGTATAAAAGACATTAAAAGTCCGGCGTCCAGAGATTTGCCTGCGATAAACCAAACCAACAGGCCGGTACTAATGGCTAGCACCACTTCTACAATTGGAAAAAACACAGAATAGGCAAAAATCGCTTTGATATTTGCCAACCGGTGTTCGGCATTAATTTTTTTAAACTTATCCAGTTCTCTACCCTCTGCAGCAAAAGCTTGTACTACCGCCATGCCAGACAAATGTTCTTGGATAAATGCATTTAAACTAGCCACTGCATTACGCACTTCAACAAAACTTTTATTGACACTTTCTTTGAAAAAATAGGTTGCAATAATCATAATTGGAAATGGCGCCAAGCTTACAAGTGTGAGCTGCCAATTTATCCAAAACATGGTACCTAATGTAAATACAATCGTAAGTAAATCCGCAATGATTGGAATAAGCCCATCCGAAAAAATATCATTGATCCGCTCAATATCATCGATGGTTCGAGTGGTTAGGGTTCCAATAGGGGTTTTATCAAATTGACGTAAATGAAGGCCCACAATTTTTTCATATACTGCTATACGCAAATCCTTTACTACCCGCTGTCCTAGGGCTGCTGTCATAAATGAAAAGAAAAACCGAATGGCCGTTTCAACAAATAAAAATACCACTTGAAAAAGGGTTACCGCGATTATAAATTTAGAAGCATCGGACAAATGTTGCTCGGCGATAAACAAGCGCAGCCAGGCCGGAATATGAACTGATTTTCCGGTGGCCATATCCACTGTCAATTGAATTAAATAGGGACGAACAGGCGCAAAAATAGCCATCACGATAGCGAGCAAAACACTCCCATAAAAAATAACACGGTAGGGTTTTACAAATTTGAAAACCCGTACCAATAATAAAAAACTAAATACTTTTTTAGGTGCCGACGTGCTCATAGTGAAATGCAAATGTAAGCACAAAAAAAGCGGGCTAATTCGTATATTCGTAAAAGATATGGATCAGGACCCGCAAATGAGTGCCGAACTTGCACTTCCAAAATATAATTTAAATGCCGAGCAAGAGAAAAACGAAATCGTCAGGCATTACCGTGCACTCTCCCGAAGCCTGCGCCCTAAATTAAAAAAAGGAGATAAAGAACTAGTTAGACAAGCCTTTGAAATGGCTGCCGATGCGCATAAAACCATGCGCCGTAAAAGTGGCGAGCCGTATATATTGCATCCCATTGCTGTTGCCATGATTTGTGTAGAAGAAATTGGCTTAGGTGTGAGAAGTAGCATATGCGCACTCTTGCATGACACTGTAGAAGATACCGATATTACGCTCGAAGATGTGCAGCGTGAATTTGGTACCGAAATTGCAAAAATTGTAGATGGCCTTACCAAAATTTCTACGGTAATGGACACCAACACTTCGCAGCAAGCAGAAAATTTTAAAAAGATTTTACTAACCCTCACCGATGACCCTCGTGTGATTCTTATAAAACTAGCAGACCGTTTACACAATATGCGAACGCTAGATTATATGAAAACAGAAAAGCAATTAAAAATTGCTTCAGAAACCATTTGGGTATATGCGCCGCTCGCGCACAGGATGGGGCTTTACAATGTTAAAACTGAGCTCGAAGATTTATCCATGAAATACATGGAGCCAGCTGCTTACAAAGACATTGCAAAAAAATTAGCCGAAACAAAAAGAGAGCGTACCCGTTATATCAATGAATTTGTAAAACCTATTAAAGAGAAATTAACCAATAGTGGTTTTGAATTTGAGATACATGGTAGACCAAAAAGCATACACTCCATTTGGAATAAAATAAAAAAGAAAGGCGTTGCATTTGAAGAAGTGTATGACCTTTTTGCCATTCGAATTATTTTAGACTCAGCACCCGAAAAAGAAAAAGAAGATTGTTGGAAAGTTTATTCGACTATCACAGACGAATACATGCCTTCTCCTGAACGTTTAAGAGATTGGTTAAGCAACCCCAAAAGCAATGGATACGAGGCTTTACATACAACCGTGATGGGACCTCAAGGTAAATGGGTAGAAGTGCAAATACGTTCAAAACGGATGAATGAAATTGCAGAAAAAGGTTTAGCGGCACATTTTAAATACAAAGAAGGCAATGACACCGAAGACCGTTTTGATAAATGGTTTGGACAAATTAGAGAAGTATTAAATACACAAGACGGTGCGGGTCTCGATTTTTTACAAGATTTTAAAACCTCTTTTTTAGCGGAAGAAATTTACGTGTATACGCCAAAAGGTGAAGTAAAAATGTTGACGACTGGAAGCACTGCACTTGATTTTGCATTTGCTATTCACTCTGCGATAGGTACTAAATGTATTGGCGCTAAAGTGCAACATAAATTAGTGCCATTAAGCCATGTGCTACGCAGTGGAGACCAGATAGAAATTATTACGAGTAACAAACAAAAGCCTTCCGAAGATTGGCTTGGTTTTGTGGTGACAGCGAAAGCGAAAAATAAAATAAAAGACGCGTTAAGGGAAGAAAAAAGAACCATTGCGGAAGAGGGAAAATATGTGCTTCAACGTAAACTAGAAAGTATGGGTGCGGCCTATAGCCAGCATAACATAGACGAACTAGTACATTTTTATAAGGTACCGTCGGGGCTCGATTTGCACTATAAAATTGCCACTAAGTCTATTGACTTAAAAGAACTTAAAGACTTTACGGTTCATGGTGATAAAATTGAACTTCCAAAACCAAAACCAAGTTTAAGCGAGACGAGCACCGAGCTCGGAGCTGGCAAGATCTACTCTAAAAAAGAATCCGAACTCATTATTTTTGGCGAAAGCAGTGATAAAATCAAGTACGCTCTTGGGAAATGTTGTAATCCAATACCCGGCGACGACGTATTTGGCTTTGTAAGTACAGGCAAGGGCCTCATTATACACCGGACGAACTGCCCCAATGCTACTCAGTTATTAGCCAATTACGGACACCGGGTTGTAAAAACCAAGTGGGCAAAAAACAAAGAGATTTCGTTTTTAACGGGTCTTAAAATTATAGGACTCGACGATGTAGGGGTTATTAATAAAATCACCAATATCATAAGTGGGGATTTACGTATTAATATCGCGGGCCTTACCATCGAATCCAAAGAAGGGCTTTTTGAGGGTACCATAAAAATATTTGTACACGACAAAGAAGAGCTAGAAGCACTTGTTACTAGGCTAAAAGCCCTTCATGGGATCCAAACCGTAGACCGGTTTGACGCAGAAGCAGAAAATTAATTTTTATTAGGACTTCCAAGACTTATTTTTGTTCCTCAAATTTGATTTTATGGTTGACGTATTATTAGGGTTACAGTGGGGTGATGAAGGAAAAGGTAAAATAGTAGATTATTTTGCACCCAACTACGATATTGTAGCGCGCTTTCAAGGTGGGCCCAACGCTGGTCACACTTTATATGTAGAAGGTAAAAAAATGGTACTTCACCAAATTCCTTCTGGCATCTTCCATCAAAATAAAGTAAATATTATTGGCGGTGGTGTGGTACTAGATCCAGTAACACTAAAAAGAGAGTGTGATGCAGTTGCAGCATTCGGTATTGATGTACGCAAAAATTTATTTATTTCTGCGCGTACCAATATTATTATCCCAACACACCGTGCACTAGATAAAGCATCTGAACTTTCAAAAGGTGAAAGTAAAATTGGTTCTACACTTAAAGGTATTGGACCCGCTTACATGGACAAAACAGGCCGTAACGCTTTAAGAGTAGGTGACTTACTAGATAAGCGCTTTACTACACAATACATTAAGCTGCGTTTAAAGCACCAAAAATTATTAGATAATTTTCATTTCATTGAAGATATTTCTGCTTGGGAAGAAGAGTTTTTTGAAGCGTTAGAGTTTTTAAAAACACTCAATGTAATCAACTGCGAATATTATATCAATGATCAAATCAAAGCAGGTAAAAAAGTGTTAGCAGAAGGCGCACAAGGAAGTATGCTTGATATTGATTTTGGCACTTTCCCATTTGTGACATCGTCTAATACCATTTCTGCTGGCGTTTGTACCGGCCTTG
>JBEDIY010000114.1:0-13533 GCA_041173245.1 Bacteroidota bacterium
AATTAGTGTTGGTAGAATTTAGGGCCGAAGACCTTACAGTACCTATTAAAACCATTCATAAAATGAGTGAAGTGCAGGCTATTAAAGAATTTAAAGCAGCAGGCTTTGCATTTGATAAAAATATAGACAATCTACCATGGCAACACTGTATGGTATTTACAAAGCAGTAATTTAGCGGTATGAAAGCACTCGTTTGTACAACGCCTCGTCAATTTGATTATATCAATACTGAAATGCCTGCCTCTGCCGAGGGTGAAACGCTTTTAAAAATAGAACGTGTTGGTATTTGCGGAACAGACCTACATGCTTTTGAAGGAACGCAACCTTATTTTAATTATCCCCGCATTTTAGGACATGAACTTGCAGCTACTATCGTTCAAACAAAAGCAGTTGGATTTACTGCAGGCGATAAGGTTACAATGATACCGTACATGCATTGTGGAAATTGCATCGCTTGTAAAAGTGGTAAAAATAATTGTTGCGTAAACATGTGTGTTTTTGGTGTTCACATCGATGGGGGTATGCGGGAATTTGTTGCCGTGCCAGATCATGCACTTATAAAAAGCGAAGGATTAAGTTTAGATGAATTAGCACTTATAGAACCACTTTCGATTGGAGCCCATGCTGTAAAAAGAGCTGCTGTTACAAAGGGCGAATTTGTACTTATAATTGGCGCAGGCCCCATTGGGCTTGGTATTGCTCAGTTTGCTAAAATTGCTGGCGCTCAAGTTATTGTTGTAGATGTGAATGACGATCGGTTGCAATTTTGTACAACTAATGTAGGTATAGAGCATGCTATTAATCCGCTCAAGCAAGATGTAATGGTATCGCTCAATCAAATAACAAGTAATAATATGCCTACTGTTGTAATAGATGCCACTGGTAATTTGGATGCTATTAATAATGCCTTTCAATACCTTGCTCATGGCGGAAGGTATGTTTTAGTAGGATTGCAAAAAGGTAATATTAGTTTTAGCCATCCCGAATTTCATAAAAGAGAAGCGACCTTAATGAGTAGCAGAAATGCTGACGTTTCTGATTTTATGCATGTAATGGACTGTATAAAAAACGGATTGGTACAACCTGCAAACTACATTACACATAAAGTAACGTTTAGTGAAGTGGCTACTCAATTTGAAACCTGGTTAGATCCTAATAGTAAAGTAGTAAAAGCGATGGTGGTTTTTTAAAATATAGAAAAATTTATGGCAAAAAGCAAACAATATTACATTAGAAAATCTCATAGAATATTAGGAGTGCTACTTGGTATTCAATTTATGCTATGGACTATTGGTGGGCTCTACTTTAGTTGGAATAATATTGATGAAGTGCATGGTGACATGCAACGAAAAAGAGTTCCATTATTAAGTTCAAATGTTCAATTGGTTTCCCCAACTGCGGCACTTGATGCTATTAAGCAAAATCATAAAATTGACTCGCTAGTATCTATACAGCTTATAGATATTTTGGGAAAACCCTTTTATCAAATAAGGTGCGTATCTGCATTGCATGATATGGGTTCACATACCAATCATACTCAATTGATGAATCATTTGGCAGATGCACAAACGGGTAATTTACGTGCTCCACTTACTAAAGATGAAGCGGTAGCTGTTGCCAAAAGACACTTTGCAGAAGATGCCAAAGTTGTTAAGGTAGAAAAAGTAGACAGTATTCATCCGCATCACGAATACCGTTCTGGTGAATTGCCTGCTTATGCAATAAGTTTTGAGCATGCTTCTAAAACAACTGTTTATGTAGCATCGGAACTTGGCACTGTTCAGAAATTTAGAAATGACAAGTGGCGCTTATTTGATTTTTTATGGATGCTTCATACCATGGACTATGAAGGCAGAGATAATTTTGGAAATATATTGTTAAGGGTCTTTTCGATTTTTGGTCTTGTAACAGTATTGTCAGGCTTCCTACTTTATTTTACGTCATCTAAAAGGTTCAGAAAAAAGCAGAATCCCTAATTAGTTTCCTACAAGGTGCAACTTGGTTTGTCTGCCATTAATATATCTAAAGCCTGATTGATCAAAATATCCATCCTGTTCTAACATAATTCGAATAGTTTTTTTCCATTCTTTGATTTCTACTGCTGCATTGAGTTCGATCGAATAGGCTGTTTTGTATTGCATAGCAACATCACCCGTGCCGGGTACGCCTTCTTGCATGTCCCACATGCCTATGGCAGGTCCAGCGGCATGTCCATGAAATCCAATTGGGTGCGTGTAAATAGTGGCATTGATGTTTTCTTTTTTTGCTTGCGCAAGTGCATCTGATAAAATTTGATTACCCGTTTTGTTTACTTTAAACTGATCGGTTAAAATGTCTTGTAAGCGGTTTCCTGATTCTAATGCTTGTTGTAAATAAAGTGGAGCGCTTGTTTCGTTTGGTTTTAAAACATAGGCATGCTCCTGGATATCTGTGTTTAAACGCAAATAGGTAATGCCAAAGTCTACATGTAATAGATCTCCTTGTAAAATAACGTCTTTGCTATTGTAACCCTTGCTGGTAAAAGCGGTGAGGTGATCAAAGGACACCGAATCGTTACGCTGAATTTCTACCGATGGATGAAACCAAGTGGTAAATCCACGCTTAATGATTTCTTGGCGGTACCACCACACTAAATCTTCGGTGGTTGTTATGCCTGGCGTAATTACTTTGCTGCTAAAACCTTGGGCAATAATATCTTTACTCATTTTAATAAGTTGCGGATAAAACTGCATTTCTTTTTCGGTTCTAGTTTCAAGCCATGCAATAGCTAATGGTTCCGAAGAAACTATTTTAGATGTATAAGCAGCAGGAAGTTTTTGTTTAAATGTTTCATACTCGGTATGGTCCAAACCGTCGGCGTGACCAAAATGAACCGAGGTATTGACAGCAATTTTTTTAGGTTGGAGTTTTGTAACAATGGCATTAAGCGCATCCCACTGGTCTGGATTTGCTTTCATATCCCAGGCTGCTTTAATGGATTCCCCTACACTGTAGCGGGCAACAGCTAATTTCTGGTACTCTTTTGTTTGTGGATTATAATAAAAAACAAGTATCGTTCTTCTTCTTGCACTGAGCCAAGTGGCAGGAAGCATGGTTTTTACTATTGGATCCTCATTATATTCTCTAGTGATTAATACCCACATATCTATGCCATTCTTCTCCATAAGTGATGGAAGTAGATTATTGAGTCGATCAGTAAGCACGTCGTCAATTACTGTGGCTTGCTGGCGAAGGGGAAGTACTTGGGCGCTTAATTGAAAACTAACAAATAAGAGCCCAGCTAATAAAATATTTTTCATACCAATAATTGTTGATTGTTGAATTAATCTTTAATACACCTGATACTACCTCCGTAAGATCTATTGTGTGTTAAGGTATAGGAGCCAGCATTACCAAAATAGAGATACCTAGCACCTTCACCACTAATGGTGCTGCTCCAATAGCTACCATTCACCCCTGTGTTTGTAATTGTTGCTTCTCTGCTTCCTGCCATAGTTAGCTTTAGAGGAGAAGCAAATGCGCCATCAGTGTTTTTTGTTGTCCAACTTGCTATTTCGGCATTCCACTCTGCTTCTGTTGGAATACGATAGCCTGTAGGGCATGGGTTATTGGTTCCATTAACCCCCTGCCATAAATTTACATTTTGTGGTGTTCTCCAATCATTGGGTGCGCTTGTTGTTAAAATAAAATTTGCGTTTCCTGGAACATCGGTAGTAGATAAGGTTGTGCTTGTTACAGATTTACGTAATTGGTGTAAATCATTTCCTCTTCCCCACTGGTACAAATCGCCATAGGAACTAGTATCAGTGCTGCTAGTGGCAACCCTGGAAGCGCCCAAGTTACGATCCATCCAAACTTTACCATTGGCGCTCGTTACGTTACCAAAATCTATGGGGCGTGTTGTAAAAGAAATTTCATTACCATAATTAATGCCCTTTGTATTGATAGCGTATGCTCGGATAAAATATTTTGTGTTTGCGGTTAGCCCAGTTATTGTACTCGTAAACATAGCTGACCCAGGACCTTCGTTTGTTTTTGTCGAAAGCATGATGGTAGGGTTGTTGATGGTACTCCATATGACCCCTTTTGAGGTTATGTCAAGCCCTCCATTAGAAATAATATTTCCGCCTGTTATTACAGTATAGGATGTAATGGATGACGCATCGGTAGTTGACAAGCTAGGTATCGATGTATTATTATCAAGCTTGGTACATCCTGTTAAAAATAAGATGGTGCATATTCCTATGATGTTTTTCATATAATTCGTATTTAATAGATAACTCTAAATATAAATATTTTTTGGAGTATAATCACTCAAATATATAGTCATTTGTCAAAGGATCTTATTTATGTATTAAATGGAATGTACGATCGATAAATAAAAAAAGCCCCTATTTCTAGGAGCTCTTAGATAGTATATTTATGTGATTTTGTTTGACTTATTGAATTTCCCAATCGGTAAAGGTAGAAGTAAATTTACCTAGTTTAGCTAATTCGTCCGAGTAAGGCTTTAATTTTGTAAACAAGTCAGTACCTAATTGATTTAATTTACCATCGGCCCCAAAATGTTTCTCTCTTGCTTTCGGTTCAAAAATAAAAAGTATAGCCATGTCAGTATCATTTTTTTTGACATCTGCGCCACGAACGCCATTTACTTCAACTAGGTTTACTTTAAAAAGTCTGCAGAATTCTGGAACATAATTATTGAAATAATATTTTTTAAACTGTTCCATAGTCACATTTTCATTTAAGGTTACAGTGCCTTTGTGAAGTCCTAATAAACTGCCTTTTTTTAGCGTTTGTGCAAACATGCAAGTTGATAATAACAACATTGCGTTGAGTAGTAAAATCTTTTTCATGATTTGTTTTAAGTGTTACTATTAAGTAGATAGATGAATTTAATGTAATTTTCTTTAACATTTAATCGTTTACATTAAATTAACCCTGGCAGCTCGGGATAATTGAAAGCTTCCATTGGATTTGAAGCGGTTCTAAAACTTTTATCTAACGTGTAGGCACTCAATTGATTAGCGTCATATGCGCTTGATGCTAGTTCCATTATTATGGATTCAGATAAACTAGGGTTAAGCCATTCACTTGCTTGTGCCTCAGTTAAAATGGTTGGCATTCTTTTTTTCTTGTTGTGAATTTGTTCCATAAATGCGTTTGCCTTTGTGGTTACAATTGAAAAAGTGTCCATGGTTTCACCTGTTTCTTTATCGGTCCAGGGTTGAAAAATCCCTGCCATATAAAATAGGGACTGATTCTTGAGTGTAATAAAATAAGGGTAGGCAATTTCTTTGGATGCGCCAGCAGGTTTGTAATGTCTCCACTCATAAAAGCCGCTAGAAAGTATGAGGCATCTTCGGTTGAGTGTGGCAGGTTTAAATAGTTTACTCTCTAATAATCTTTCGGCGGTGGCATTGAGGGTGTTAAATTTTTCACGTCCTGCCTGAACCTCTTGGGTGGTTTTTACCCAGGGGGCAATCAGTTCCCAATGCGCATTTTCGATGGTAAAATTTTGAGTACTGCCCTTAATGATGGGCCAATTATGATAGCTGAATCCACTTTGCAGCGGCCTATTTATGGGGTCTAATTGTTTAGTTGTGCCAGAAAGGTTAATAGTTGCTCTTTTTGGAGCGACTAGGCTGTTAAAATAACACATGCTTAAAGGTACTAAAAGCGTGTTATTCGAACTCTAAATCAGAAAGGTATGATTCCCAAGTGATTAGGTTGTATGGGTTTGGTTTATTGGTCATAATTTGTGAATTTGTCTAATAAATAACAAGTTCCTTTAAACTTTGTTCAACAGTTTTTTAATTTATTTCATTTTCTCAAAAGACCTAGTTTTATGCCATGGGCGCTAGGTTTTCTTCTATACTGGTTTGTTTGTTGGTGGCAGCTGCTGCTAACGGGCAAATGCGTTTTCAGATGAAGCCTATAACTGGTAGTGCCATTAAAAAAGTAGACAGTTTAAAATACAGTCCCGTCAATATTTTATCTCCCAATAATTATGTTAAAGGGTTGGCATTTTTTTGTAAGCAAGAAATCTTATTTGAAAAGCGCACAAAAATACCATTCCGTTTCAGGTTAGGTAGTTTGGATTACGTCAATAAATTAGAAGGAAAGAAGTAGTTTTTAATACAGTGTAAATGTTTTAATCATTGGCGCGCTTGTAGCATCTTTAATAATAAGTCTTACTGCACTTGCCTTTACAGGCGTATCCAATAGTCCAATGTATTTGTGTCCAATACAAGAGCCCTCTTTTATCATTTTCCATTCGCCATTTATACTCGCTTCAATAACAAAATCCCTAACGCGTTCTCCTTCTTGTATGTTTTCTTGGAGGACTATTTTACTAAAATATTTTTGTACAGGAATATTGATAGTATAATCTTTTTGTTGAGGCTTTAAGGAGGCTACAGGTGTTTTAAATACTTTTTTAATGCTATCACCCCATTCTTTTAATCTGCTAACATCTGCGTTTGGAATGAGTCCTCTATTGTCTGGTGTAATACCAAGTATGAGTGTAGAATTGTGCCCCACCGACTGGTAATACATCTTCATCATTTTATCTAATGGATTTACATGATGGTCTTCATTTGGATTCCAGAACCAATCATGTCCGCCTTTGTGCCCACGTAATGGAGCATCACTCATGGCAGGCATCCAGAATTTACCAGCAGGGTCGCCGGTTTTAAGCAGTGCAAAATTGTTGGCAAAAATGGTCTCTTGTTTAACAGCATGTGAAAAAATAAAAGGGAATGTAGACCATGAAGGGTAGGGCACTGTTCCAGATTCGGAACCACCCCATCTAAAGTCTGCCTTTTGTGCGTTGTGGTAAAAAAGACAATCGGGTTGATACTTTGTAACAATGGGTAAAATGTTGGGGCCATTTTTTGAAGGATCATCGGCGCCACCATCAAACCAAATCATAAATAATTTGCCATAACGGGTGCAAAGTTCTGTTACCATTTGTTCGCACATGTTTTTATAAGCCGCTTGTCTGCGTTTTACAAATTCACTAGAACCTTCAATTTTAAAATCATGCACGCCTAAATATGAATTCCATCTGATGCCTACATAAATCCCCGGCTCAACACCATATTTACGACAAGAATTTACAAAATCACGAACAATATCTCCTTTGCCATTTTGAAATTTTATCGCTTTCATACAGTAAGGGTTTGCATCACTTTGGTAAAGAGCAAAGCCTGTTTCATGCGTAACAGTGAGTACGGCAAATTTGGCGCCACCTGCTTTAGCGGCTTGTATCCACTGGTCTGTGTTTAACTTTGTTGGATTAAAAATATTAGCGTTATGAAAAGGCGTGATTCTATTTTGCGCTTGGTTGTAAGGCGTACCCTGAAACACAGGCAAATCATAAGAAATGAGGACGCCAATTTCTGCTTTTTGCCAAGCCAGTTGAGGAGCAGAAGGTTTTGGTTGATTTATTTCTTGCGCAAAACCAAAACTGATGCTACAAAGTGTGAAAAGTAGAAGAATGTAATGTCTCATGTATTAAATTTGTTACCTGAATTAAAAAGTTAATGGCGTATTGGTGTTAACCGTTTGAAGTTTTCCGTTGCAAAAAATACTTGCTTGCTTTTGTGTGCTAGTCTTAATGTACAAACTGGTTATGCGCCCTTTTGACCATTTCATATCAATTTCATAATTACCTCTTGCTTTAAGGCCATTAACAGCGCCTGAATTCCAAGCCTTTGAAATAGCGGGTAAAAGTTCTATAAAGCCTGTATGAGATTGAACGAGCATTTCAGCTACTGCTGCTGCACCTCCAAAATTTCCATCTATCTGAAAAGGTGGATGTGCATCGAGTAAATTTGGATACGTACCACCCATATTGTTGTAATTTTCTTTCGTTTCATCGGGTGGAACAAACTTTAAAAGTTCACGGTACATTTTGTAAGCGTGTTCACCATCTTTTAGCCTAGCCCATAAATTAATACGCCAACCTTTAGACCATCCAGTGGTTTCATCACCTTTAATGTCTAGTGTTTTTTTAGCAGCATTTGCAATTGCTGGTGTTTGTGTAAGTGTCACATGTGTGCCCGGATATAAGCCGTATAAATGACTTTGGTGCCTATGCGTAGGCTCTACATCCTGCCAATCGTAATACCATTCTTGTAAATTTCCTGCTTTGCCTACTTGGTATGGATGTAATTTATCGAGCGCTGCTTTTATATTTTTTGAAAAGTCAAGATCATTTTTAAGCACATTCTGCGCTGCAATAATTCCTAAAAATAATTCACGAATCATGGCAAGGTCTGCAGTGCCGCCATATAAAGTGCTACCCTTAAATCCAGTGGGGGTAATAAAATAATTTTCCGGAGAAGTGGAAGGAGAAGTAATGAGTTTACCGTTCTTATCCGGTATGAGCCATGCCAAACAAAATTCGGCAGCGCCCCTCATAACCGGATATTCTTTTTGGAGATAGCTGGTGTCTTGTGTAAATAAAAAATGCTCCCAAATGTGTGCAGAGGCCCAAGTACCACCCATTGGCCAATTGGCCCAACTAGGATCTCCGTCTCCAAAATTGCCTACCGGGTTGGACATCGCCCATATATCTGAATTGTGGTGCGATACCCAACCTGGCATATTGTAAAATGTTTTAGCTGTGGTTTTCCCGGTGACAGATAAGTTTTTCAAAAACTGCAAAAACGGTACATGCATTTCAGATAAATTGGTGTTTTCTGCCAACCAATAATTTTCTTCTGCATTAATGTTCATGGTGTAATTGCTAGACCATGGTGGTTGTAAATATGAATTCCAAATACCTTGCAAATTGGCAGGAACACCTGGCGTTCTAGAACTACTAATTAAAAGGTAACGGCCAAACTGAAAATATAAAGTTTCAAGGAAGGGGTCGGCTTCTCCTTTGGCGTAGCGTTGTAATCTTTCGTTGGTGGGAAGTTGAGGAGCAGCAGCGCCATCTAATTGTAAAGCAACCCTATCAAAATAATTTTGATAATCTTTGGTGTGTCTTTTTTTAATGCCGTCCCATCCTGTTTTTACTGCATTTGTAAGTTGGGTCTTTGCAATCGCTACCTGATCGCGACCATTTGTGGCCGGGTTTTTATCAAATCCATTAAAGCTTGTTGCCATCGACACATAAATAGTGGTAGCCGTTGCATTTGATATTTGAATACTTGAATCGGTGTAGGTTATTTTACCATCATTAGATGCTACTTGAATTTGTGTCGAAAAGCGGGTTCCTTTTTTACTATCAAAGACAACCGAATTTTGTTTTTTACCTACATAGTTAGGGTCTGCTTTAATGGGCGCAACACCACTCACTTCTAGAACGTTATTTGCTGTTTTTGTAGTGTATTTAAGTAATGATTCAAATGCGATACTATAGGTAAGCCCACCTTTTTGTTTGGATTGTAGTTTAATGGCAAAAATTTTATCGGGGTGCGAAACTAGGTATTCTCTTTCGATGGTGTTATTGCTAGATTCAATTTTAACAGCGGCTACCGCATCATGTATATTTAGTTCACGGTAATAATTGCTAATAAACGGGTCATTGTTAAAGGTTAATAAAAGCGTGCCGAGTGGTGCATACGACTCCGAAAATTTACCTTGTAACTTTTTAATGAGGGTTTGCGCTTTTTTATAATTGTTGTCTGCTAAAGCTTCTCTAACGTCTGGCAAATGTTTGTATGCATTTGGATTCATATTGGCATTTACGGGTTCGCCAGACCAAAGCGTTGCGTCATTTAAATATATTTTATCTATAGAGATTCCTCCAAATACGGTGGCACCATGCTGGCCGTTACCAAGCACTAGGGCTTCTTCAAAATACTTGGCAGGGCTGTCATACCATAATTTTAATGGCGCGTTGATAGCTGCGTTTTGACCAGCGCTTGAGGCAATGCTCGAAGTTCCTTTAGATGCAGTAGCCGCCTTGTTGGTCGCCGATTTTGAGGCTGATTTGGCACCTGCTTTTGCAGGCTTTGCAGTAGCTGGTTTTTTTTGAGCCAACCCTAAAAAAGTTGTTGTTACAAATAGGGTAAAGAGTAGAGCCTTGCGTATCATATTCATTGTTAAGCGTTTCGAACTTTAAATAATTATGAAAACAAGTTCGTACAATTATTTAAATAAAAACCAGCTATGTTTTGTTATTTTCTTACATTTAATAAACCATAAAAAGCTTGTACATGAAGCACCTGACAAAGCTATCGGCGATTATTTTTACTATTTTGCTCACAAGCAATACCAAGGCTTTGGCCAACAGGGTAGCATTTCAGGATACGCTTAAGGTAAATAAAGTATCGCCCTTTGAAATTGATGGGGCTGGTAGCCATCCAAGCTGGAATAATACGAGTTGGATAAATCTGATTCAGCTCGATTCAAGTAGCTTGGATTATCCTTCAAAATTTAAAATATTGTATGCCGATAGTGGGGTGTATGTTTTGTTTTCGGGACTTGATAAAAAAATAACGTCACCGTATAAAAATGATTTTGAAGATTTGTTTAGAGCCGATGTTTTTGAAGTTTTTTTTCATCCCGAACCTAGCACGCCCATTTATTTAGAATACGAAATCAACGCCTATAACGCAGAGCTGGTTCTGTTAGTGCCAAATTTGAGTAAAAAAACATTTGGCTGGGCTCCCTGGAAGTACACAGGTAAGAAAAAAGTAATTAAAAAAGTGCAGGTACACAAGCAAAACAATGAAATGTACAAATGGACTGCCGAACTGTACTTTCCATTTAAATTATTTATACCCTTACAAAATTTGGACGTAAAAAAAGGTACTTGTTGGAATGCTAACTTTTACAGACTCGATTACGACGACACAAAAATGATTAAATGGGCTTGGTCACCGATTGTAAAAAGCTTTCATGAATTTGAAAAGTACGGTGTTATTCAGTTCAACTAAATAGGCGTTAGTTTTTTGGTTCCCGCTTATGCCAGTAGGATGCTAAAATAGATCCCGTGATATTCATGAAAGGTCCAAACACAGCAGGCGCGAGTCCCATAGTGGCTGCTTTGCCTAATTGTTGTGCAAGACCAGAAGCCAATCCACCATTTTGCATACCTACTTCGATAGCAATGGTTCTACAATCTTGTTCAGGCATTTTAAATAGTTTACCGCTCCAATAACCCAATAAATATCCAAGGGTGTTGTGTATCAGTACAATACCAATAAGGATAGGCCCAATGGTGAGCAGGTTATCTCTACCTGACGCAGTAATAATAGTGATGATAGCAGCAATACCAGCCATTGAAACAATGGGCATGGCACTATCCATCCATTTTAATTTTCCTTTTAAAAATTGATTGAAAATAAGTCCAGCACCAATTGGTAAAAGAATCATTTTATTAATATCCCACATCATTTTAGTAACATCTATTTCTACCAATTCGCCTGCAAAAAGTTTCATGAGTAAGGGTGTAACAAATGGGGCAATTAAGGTTGTAATTGAAGTAATGGTAATGGATAATGCAAGGTTTGCTTTTGCTAAATAAGACATTACATTGGAAGCAAGGCCGCTTGGTGAGCATCCGATTAAAATAACTCCAGCAGCAATTTCTGGCGGTAAATTAGAGATGGAGGCCAGTAAAAAACCTAGTGTTGGCATAATAGCAAACTGACTTACAACGCCAATAATGACACCCTTTGGTGTTTTTACCACCAGTGCAAAATCTTTCATGCTCATAGATGTACCCATGCCAAACATGATCAACTGAATGAGTGGAACTATAAGCCCCGTTAGCTTATAGCCACCCCATACCGTAAATAATTGTGGTTGAAATAAAGAAAGTGATACTGCCGAAAATATGACAAGCGTAAAACTAAATCCTTTGTAGTTATTGGTATGCTTTACGGCAATACTTAACAATAAAAATGCAGCAGCAACACTAAAACCTACATAATTTGTTAGCGCCAAAGCATACAATAAGCCTGATGCTATAAATAATAGGATAGAAGTAGATAATAATATTTTATACTGATTCATGTTTGCGGCTTTTAAACAATAATTACCAAGTCCTTTTTTCTAAAAATTTTTCGAGCGCCTCTTTTGTTATTTTAGGTTCGTTGGGGTGCGCTGTTATCCAGTTTAAAAAAGCGGTTTTAATAGTTTCATTCCACTGGCTATCTATTTGTCCGGCAGTAAAAGTACCCGCCTTTAAAACATCTTTTGAAAACCGATCTCTAACAGCAATAAATTCGGCGGTAGCTACTACTTTTTCTGCCATGTGCGCAGGAATAAATAAAACGCCTTCTCTTTCTGAGAGTACGAGGTCGCCAGGCATTACAACGGCAGTACCTATTCTAATAGGACTATTAAGTCCAATGAGAACTACTTCTTCTAAAAAGGAAGGATGAAAATCCCTGACATATGCATTGAAGCCTTTGATTTGCGCGAGCCCTGATAAATCTCTTGCCGCGCCATCAAAAATGACACCATTACCTGTTTTATTAAAAATAGAAGCGCCTAAGTTATCGCCAATTAATGTGCCTTGTGCAATTTTTCCAAATGCTTCTGCCACATATACGTCTCCTTTTTGAAGTACTTGAATGGGCCATGCGTTGGTATTGCCGGTGCGACCTTCTGATTTTCCTCTTTCTTTAATAAGTGCTTCGATGTCAGGCCTTGAAGGGCTGTAGCGCGCGGTAACAACCCTGCCCACAACAGGGACATTGTCATGCACCATTTTCCAGTTGCCTTCAAATTGATTTTTATAACCCTCGTTATAAAGTACTTGCCATGCTTCTTCGATACCAATTTTTTTGGCTCTTTCTATAATGGCATCAGGTATTTTAGGTCTTCCATCTTCAAATCTTTCACCCTTCCATTGTGATGTTAGGTAAATAAGTTCCGAAGCAGGAAACTGTTGCGCATTAGATATACAAAAACAAGCAATAAGTAATAGTAAGAGACCCGTTTTTTTCATACAATTTATTTTACGGCAGCTTCTAAAACTTCTTTTAGTCTTTTAGCAACGATTACATCTTCACCTTCTTGTAATGACCAGGCAGTCATACCAATATTATCTTTTCCACCCACCGATTCGATAGAAGGAGAACCGTTACGAAGGTCTAGACGAAGTTGCTCCCCAGTTTTACCAATTTTACTGTAGTCGAAACTGATATTTAAAGTAGGGGTAACATTGCCAAGTACAGGGGTAGAAATTTTTGTAGTAATACCTGGAACCGAATCGGCAGCTGCTTGTATTTTTTTAATTCTTTCTAAAAAAATAAGTGCTTCTGCATCATGGTCAATTTTTACAAATTCTTCTACGGCAACCATCATACCTAAAATTTCTTCTTTGTTTACTTTCATACCTCTACCAATCGTTTCACCACGTGGAGGCATTGATAATCTTGCTGCTTTAATAAGGTCTTTTTTACCCATTAATAAACCCGCACTTTGTGGGCCACGGAGAGCCTTACCACCAGAAATAGCAACAAAATCAAAACCCATTTCATTGAAACGCCATAAATTACTTACAGGCGGAACGTCTGCAGCAATATCGATAGTTGTAGGGATACCATATTTTTTTCC
>JBEDIY010000115.1:0-3842 GCA_041173245.1 Bacteroidota bacterium
AATATTGTATGCAATTCACAGAAAATATAAAAGCCAAATTTAAAGAATTCGGGCCCACTACCTGGAGTATCAAAAACAAAACATCTATTTATTTAGTGATTTTGTTTGTGAGCCTTGCCGGTATTTATCAATTTGTTACACTACCGAAAGAGCAGTTCCCAGACATTGTTATTCCTACTATTTATGTGCAAACTGTTTATGTAGGTAACTCCCCAAAAGATATTGAAAACCTTGTTACAAGGCCTATCGAAAAGGAAATCAAAAGTATTACTGGTGCAAAAATTAAAAAATTCACCAGTAATTCGCAGCAAGACTTTTCGGCTATCATGGTGGAATTTGATACCGATGTAAAAACCGAAATAGCCCTTCAAAAAGTAAAGGATGCAACAGATAAAGCCAAGCAAGACCTCCCAAAAGACTTAACTATTGAGCCAACGGTAATTGAAGTGAGTTTTAGTGAACAGCCTATTATGTCTGTAAATCTAAGTGGTGATTTTGATTTACCACGACTAAAAAAATATGCCGACGATTTAAAAGATAAACTAGAAAATTTACCACAAATTAATAGGGTAGATATTGTAGGTGCTCCAGAAAGAGAGTTTCAAATTAATGTAGATAACTACCGTGCACAAAGCGCCGGTATTACGTTTGATGATATCACCTATGCCATCCAAAGAGAAAACATGGATATCTCTGGTGGTTTACTAGAGGTAGGTAACATGAAAAGAACGCTCCAACTAAAAGGGCAACTTAAAACTGCTGGCGATATCGCTAACATCATTGTAAGAAACACGAGTGGTGCTCCTATTTACCTCAAAGACATTGCTACCATTGCTGATACCACTAAAGAACGTGAAAGTTTTGCACGCTTAGATGGCAAAAACGTAGTAACACTTAATATCATTAAAAGAAGTGGTGAGAATTTAATTGAAACTTCGGATGGTGTAAAACAGATGGTAGAAGAAGGAAAAGGAAGTATTTACCCAAACAATTTAAAAGCCGTTATTTCTGGTGACCAGAGTATTAAAACTAGGAGTTCATTTAATGAACTCGTAAATTCTATTATTATTGGATTTATTTTAGTACTTATTGTACTGATGTTTTTTATGGGCGTAGTAAACGCGTTTTTTGTGGCACTTTCTGTACCACTAAGCATGTTTGTTGCGTTTGTATTTTTACCCGGCGCCGATTTAATTGTTGGCACACACGTTACCCTCAATTTTATTGTATTATTTGCGCTACTATTTGGACTGGGTATTATTGTAGATGATGCCATTGTGGTGATAGAAAATACGCACCGCATATTTGTAGAAGGCAAGGGCAAATTAAGTGTCAATAATGCTGCAAAAATGGCGGCTGGCGAAGTTTTTATACCGGTACTTGCTGGAACCATCACAACACTTGCTCCGTTTTTCCCACTCCTATTTTGGCCCGGAATCATTGGTAAGTTTATGGTCTACCTCCCTACCATGCTCATATTTACGCTAGCAGCATCATTAGTAGTTGCCTTTATTATCAACCCTGTATTTGCGGTTGATTTTATGAATCACCCAGAAACAGATAATAAAGAACCTAAATCTGCCATCTTTAAAAAGAAAGGATTTTGGATCGCTATTGGTATTGGCATCTTATTAGATATTGCAGGTGCTCCATTTTTTGGAAACTTATTAATTGTATTTATGCTACTTGTTGTATTAAACAGGTATTTCATTACTGATGCGATTCATAATTTCCAAAACAAAGCGTTACCATGGATCATGAATCATTATGAGTCATTATTACAGTGGGCTTTAAAAGGTTGGAGACCCGTACATTTATTAATAGGTATTATCGCGTTATTTTTTGTTTCGTTGTTTGTATTTGTAGGATCTATTATTGGCGGAAGAATTCCAGTTACCTTTTTCCCTAAAGGAGATCCTAACCAACTATTTGTATACCTTAAATTACCGGTAGGATCTGATGTTCGTTACACCGATTCTATTACGCGTGTATTAGAAGGCAGGGTTAATAAAGTATTAGGTACTGACAATGGAAAAACAAATCCTATTGTAGAAAGTATTATTAGTAACGTAGCTGTTAATGCCGCGGACCCTACTAGTGGTGATCGTACCACAAGAAGTGAACTTGGTCGTATACAAGTGTCTTTTGTAGAATATGAAAAAAGAGATGGCACAAGCACAGCTCCTTACCTAGAAAAAGTAAGACAAGCGGTGCAAGGCATTCCTGGAACAGAAATAAGTGTAAACCAAGAAAGTGGCGGACCACCAACCGACCCTCCAATTAATATAGAAATTGCTAGTGAAGATTTTGATGCCATGATTAAAACGGCTTCTTCACTCAAAAACTATTTAGACTCTATTCGCGTTCCGGGTGTAGAAGAGCTTAAAATGGATGTGGATTTAAAAAATCCAGAAATCACGTTAAGTATCGATAGAGAACGTGCCTTAATTGAAGGTGTTTCTACGGCACAAATTGGTATGCAAATTAGAACCGCACTTTTTGGTAAAGAAATTTCAAAAATCAAAGAGGGTAAAGAAGAATATAAAATTCAGTTACGTAATAACGCTATCCAGCGCAAGAGCTTAACAGATTTATTAAATATGCGTATCTCATTTAGAGATATGGCTTCTGGCGGTGCCGTTAAAAACATTCCTATCAGTGCACTTGTAAAGGTAGATCCAACAAGTACATTAGGAAGTGTTAAACGTAAAAACCAAAAGCGTTTAATTACACTTCGCTCCAATGTATTAACTACAGAGGGTTTCAATGCCACTGGTGTTAACCAAGTAATTGGAAAACATATTGCGGATTTTAAAGGCGTTACAGACGCTGTAACCATTAAGCAAACTGGTGAAGGTGAGCAACAAGCTGAAACCGTTGCCTTTTTAGGAAAAGCATTATTAATTGCACTCATGCTCATTTTATTTACCCTTGTTTTACAATTTAATTCGGTAAGTAAATCAGTGATCATTTTAAGTGAAATCTTATTTAGTGTAATTGGTGTGTTTTTAGGTTTCGCAATAACTGGCATGGAAGTGTCAGGCCTCATGACCGGACTGGGTATTGTAGGTCTTGCTGGTATTGTGGTTAAAAACGGTATTCTAGTGATTGAATTTGCCGACGAATTAAGAAGCAGGGGTATGAAAACCAGAGATGCTATTATTCAGGCAGGTAAAACAAGAATTATTCCGGTATTATTAACTGCAGTTGCTGCGATACTTGGTTTTATTCCAATTGCCATTGGTTTTAACATCAACTTTATTACTTTATTTTCGGAACTAAATCCGCACATCTTTTTAGGTGGCGATAGTGTTGCGTTTTGGAAACCACTTAGCTGGACCATTATATTTGGACTAGCGTTTGCTTTTTTCATGACACTTATTATTGTGCCTAGTATGTACTTAATTGCTGAGCGCCTTCGTAGACCCATGCGTAAAATGTTTGGTGGAACTTGGATTAGCTTTTTAGGTATTCCTCCATTTACATTTATCTTCTTATTTTTGATGGTGGCTGCAATGATTAAGCAAAAAATAAAGGTGAAAGCAAGAAAAAACAAATTACAAAACGCTGGCGAAACCTTTGTAGGTAGCTGGTTTTAAAATAAAATGTTATGATACAAAATCACGAAATCGATTACAAAATCTATGGAGAAGAAATGCAGTATGTGGAGGTTGAATTAGACCCTAACGAATCTGCAATTGCCGAACCAGGCGCTTTTATGATGATGGACGATGGCATTCAAATGGAAACACTATTTGGTGACGGTAGTAATCAACAGTCTAGCTTTTTAGGCAAACTGATGAATGCTGGAAAACGCTTATTAGTAGGTGAAAACCTTTTCA
>JBEDIY010000116.1:0-2645 GCA_041173245.1 Bacteroidota bacterium
ACCTCACGCAGAAACAACAAAGGACCCACGATTTAACGTAAGTCCTTGATTTTCATGTAGCGAGAACGAGATTTGAACTCGTGACCTCAGGGTTATGAAGATTTTTTGAGAAAATGAAGGCGTTGATTTGTAATGGGTTATGTTTTCACAAAACCGAAATCAACCGATTTCAGTCAAATTCAGGGGGGTGTTTTCATGACACAGTGTTATTCTTACAAATTACTTCTTGATTAACTCAAAATAAGAGACTTCAAATCTATCCTTAACAACTTTTCCTTGCACTTTTGCTTTCTTGATTGCATTGCAAAATCCCTCGGCATCATGTGCGTCACCATGATCATCTAAACCAGTTCCGTCTACAAAGTAATTTTTACCTTTAAATTTAATCGCTAAAAGGCAGCCCTTGCCTTCCATTTTAAACATACAAGTTCCACATGTAGCCTCAACTTCATAAGTAGGATTCTTTGGGTTGAATACTAATTTTTTCTTGGTGGTGTCTTGTGCATTTATAGTGTTAAAGATAGTCAACAACAATAAGCCTAGTAATAGTTTTTTCATAATATTATTTGAAAGCATTAAAGAATGTATACTCAAGTTTAAGTATTACTCCGTTTGGCGCTGTACGAATCATTGTGGAATAAAGTTCTTGTCTGTAAGCTAAATCTATTCTAGCCTGACTGTTTATTATAAATTGTACAGAAGGGGCTATATCTAAATAAGATTTTTGATTTTCATTTAGTCGTTGTCCAAGTAATTCTAACATCAAATTGACATTAACTTGTTTGTAGCTTGTATACACCTTAGGGAGCATCAATTTGCCTACAGACAAAGTATAGTTCATTGCACTATTACTTTCTGTTATTGGAAACTTATAGTTTGGGTTATTATCTAATGCTCTTTCATAACTCAGTGATGAACTAATAGCAACTTTATGCAATAATTGAGTGGCTATAAATCCAGCCTCATAACCAGTGTTATGGCCCATTGTTTCAAGCTCTTGTTGGTGAATATCTGCTTTATTAAGACTGTATCGACCATATAACGCCATTCTGAAATGACTTTTTAAATTGTCCTCACTAAAGAAACGGTATTTAGCATACAAACTACCACCTTCTGTTTCAAAACCTCCCTCTTGGCGGTTACTTATAAACCCCTGGGCATGTATCATCCATTTTTTATTGATGCCCCACATAATTTCTGGCATATTGTGATAGTTTAACTTACCATCCGCCTCAAACATAAAAGCATTCATATTTCTTATTCCAAATGACTTTGCAGGCATATTACTAGCAGGCTCAGTCATTACAAATAATTCCTGTGAATACGTGGACACATTTATAAAAAGTAAAGTAATAATTAGAATCTTTTTCAAACTATAATGTTTTAATATGGTAAGTATTTTTATTAGTATTAACGTACGATGGATATTGTTTTGTCATCTTTAAAAATTTCTTGTACTCTTTGTCAACTACAAATCCCTTGTCTAGTATTTTTAATTTCACTTCGCCACTTAAGGTGCTAGATTTAGTATCCATAAATGTGTATGTATTGTTATCTAATAAGAATGAGGTATTATTTTCTGCTACTTGTTTGTCAAGTTTAAATAAAACGACTAATTCGCCAACTGCAAATCCAGCATCTTCCACTTTCTTTTTTAGATTACTAATGGTAACAGGGGTATTACTTTTAAAATGAATAATGAAGGTAGTATTGTTTAAATCTGGTTCAACCTTTTCTACTTCCGCTATTGATATCAACTGATTATAGGTTGCTTTTGAACACATAGAGCAAGTAAGTCCAGTTGCCGTTAATTCAGCTCTGATAATTTGTGAATTTGCAATTGTTGTTATAAATAACAATAAAGTTATAGATAATAGTTTTTTCATATTATTAAGTTTTTTAGTAAAATAAATTTTCAAGTTATATAACCTGACTAAGGAGAAATATAGCTTATGCTATTTTAGGAGGATGCCAAATTGAAACATGGACATCGCTATAAAAGGAAGGTTTAAAGAAATTATACTTCCTTTGAGTAGTAAAATAAAGTGCATTCTCTATAACGACTTCCTTTTTGCAGATATAATTATTTAAACTAATAGACGTACAAGCACAGTTGTGATTAGTACATTTTTTAGTACAATCTTGATCTGAATCCTTATTATGAGATTTGCAACAATCAGACTTGGCTTTAGTCTTGGTCAGTTTTAAAAAAGACGTTGCTTTAGTTGACTTGTGCGGCTTGTCGCATGCATACAGACTATTAGAATAGAGATTTACTCCGATTATCAATAACAATAATATAATTATCTTCTTTTGCATGTCTTTACAGCGCAAAGGTATTAAAATATTTAGTGCCATAGGTATTAACCACTGTTAAAATATCAGCATTAAAGGATCTTGTGTTTGGTAAGAAATAACAAAAACCTCACGCAATAAAACCCAATGATAGCAAGTGTTTCAAGATAAAAAGTGAGTTTTCATGACACAACAAAGGACCCACGATTTAACGTAAGTCCTTGATTTTCATGTAGCGAGACCGGGATTTGAACCCGGGACCTCAGGGTTATGAAGATTTTTTAAGAAAATCAAGGCGTTGATTTATAGTCAGTTATGTTTTGACAAAACCGAAATCAACCGATTTTGAG